>JBFWYS010000324.1:0-4917 GCA_050186175.1 Pseudobdellovibrionaceae bacterium | reverse complement strand
CTAAGTCTGACTCTTGAACTTCAGGAATTAAACGTTGCAAGGCTTCACAAAACGCTTTCTTTGAAAGAGACCGGTACATCTCGTACATCCCCGTTTTCCAATATTTACGAGCGATTTTTTGGAAGCCAGGCCACGTTAAAGACTCCACGGTGTCTCGAAGGTTAAACTTTCCCCAACTATAGCCCGCTCGGCTTAAAGCCAAAACGGCATTCGGCCCTGCTTCGACATCGCCGTTGATCATCCGAGTAAAATGCACTCCTAAAAACGGGAATGACGGATCGGGAACCGGATAGATCAAGTTCTTGACCAAGTTTTTTCTATTTTCTTTGAGCTTATAATATTCTCCTCGGAAAGGGAGAATTCGAAGTTGTAAATTGGGGTTGGTCATTTTAGCAACTCGATCCGACCACAATCCACCTGCCGAAATCACGTATCGAGTGGAATATTCAGCCTTGTCACTCACGACAAGACATTCGCTACCAGAAGAATTAATATTCAGAACTTTTTCGCCAAAACGAACTTCTCCGCCTTTTTCTTGAAAGACCTTTAAATAATTCTGACAGACAACTCGGTACTCGATGATTCCGTCTTGAGGAATAAAAAGAGATCTTAAGCTTCTGACATGCGGTTCAATCTCCGACACCTGTTCTTTTTCCAAAACGCGAATTCCAGTGAGTCCATTGGCTTCGCCTTTTTTTCTAATGCCTTCGAGAATTGGCAATTCCCAATCGTCAGTAGCAACGATAATTTTTCCACAAATATCATGAGGAATTTCATGGGTGCGGCAAAACTTCAAAAGCTGATCGTACCCTCTTCGACAGAGTCTGGCCTTATAGCTTCCGGGTGTATAATATACCCCAGAATGAATAACTCCAGAGTTATGACTTGTTTGATGAAGACCCAACTCGGATTCCTTTTCCAGAATCAAAACTTTAAGATTGGGATTGGACCGCAAAAGCGTCATTCCAATAGCAGAACCAACTACACCAGCGCCAATTACAGTCACATCAAATATTTTTCTCATAGCTCCCAAGCTCTCAAAAACATCGCATAAAGTCGACTTTCATTTAGAGCGCCCTTGGGTTAACGGCTCGCAACATCGATCTCCCAGCACAGATGCATGACTCCAATTTATTTGCGTGACGCATTCTTTTCAGGGTTCTTTATGGTCAGCAAGTATACCTGATAAGGAGAGAATTCAACAATCGGAGTAATCGCTATTTGAATACCTTCTAAATAAGGGAGTTCATATACTTCCTCATCCTTCGTTTGAGAGACCAAAGGGTAAGACTTAACAAAACTATACAAACTCATTCCCTTATGTACACTAGCCATCTTCTGGCCTTCTTTTTTATCAAGGCCTACAAAATAAAGAGGCTGATTCTTCAAAAAGAATTGGTGCATGCGCAAATGATCAATTGCGTTCTGCTCCGAAATACCAGGCCACGTAACTTCTATTTTCTTTTTCAAAGCCTCTTCTTCACTTGGAGAAATCAATAACGGACATCCCTGATATGCACACATATCATCCATTTTTCTGAATTCGGCAAAATGGGCTCGTAGTATCCATTCCCAATAGTATAAGTAATCAAAGGCAATTTTTTTATCGTAGGAAATGTTGGTCTCAATCCATTTTTGTAAAACCGGTATGTCTTTCGGCAACATTTTTTTTTGCTCATCTAAAATTAGACTTACATTAGAGAAAGCTTGAGAGCAAAGAAGTACCGCGGCTAACACGGAAATTGTTTTTATCCATACTTTTTCTTTCGCAAAAATTTTTTTAAAAAAGACTCCCAAGAAAATAGCCCATGGAATACAAAAGAAGATAATCATACGCCTTTGAGTTAAAGTATGTCCTGACATCGCAAGAGTCGAGACGCTTAAAAAGTACGAGAGCGCACACGCCAACATGATCCAAAGACCTTGCCTGAAAAGAAAAGGCCTTTTGGTTATACTGATCCAAACAAGAAACAAAATAAAAACAAAAAAGACACAAGACAAAATTAGATGAAAATCTCGCAAAAAGAATTCCTGTATATACGGAGTCCGAAGAAAGTCGGAAAAAGAATACGAAGCATAATTCCAGACCTTTTTTGCACCCGTATACTGAACCACTTCTGGAAAAAACAATTTCGCTATTACGATTTTTCCAACGGTATAAATGCTTGCAACTAAACCATACAAAAATGCGAGTTTAAAAGTACGAAAAATCCAAAGACATAGACAGATACCGGGAAGGGTTAATACGGCCTCTGATCTGAACAGAGTAGTTACTAACATTAAAGCGGCGGATAGCAAGATCCAGAAACGCTCTTTGTCCATGGGAAGGGAACTTTGTGAGAAGAAAACTCTACTTAAAGACAAAAGCGAGAGGCCATAAAAAAGTCCTGCATTATTTTCTCCGATAATACGCACTCCAACATGTGAGAAAGCCTGACTACCAGCAAGCAGCACTACAGGCCAAAATGCGTGAGGCCATCCCCAACTCGCAGAAAAGAAAATTGCGAAAGCACTCAGAAGAAGCAAAAACTGGAAGTTTGCAAAATGTTGCGCCCACTCGATGAGAGTAATAAAACGCATTTCAAGAAAATAAATTCCTTTCAAAATAGTTCCACGGTAAATTTTGTCAAACGGAGGATGGATGTCTAACCAATACTGCGCTTTTGACATTTCATTGTAAGAATCACCATTCAGAGCAAAATACACACTCTCAATAGCTCGGGTCCCCTCATCACCTGTGTAATAAAGTTGAAGGACGCCATTATGAGCAGCTTGGCTTTTGATGAAAAATGTAGTAAGGATTAGTCCCACTGTTAGAACTAAAAAAATCCGCCCCATCCAAATCACATCAACTCTTCTTCTACCAAATACCGGGGACGTCTTTTTACCTCTAAAAATGTCTTTCCTAAGTATTCTCCTAAAATGCCAATTGATAGCATTTGAATGGCGCCAAGAAAATATATGGGTAATACGGTTGAAGTCCATCCTGGGATTGTGTGGCCATTAAAATATTGAAATACGATAAATGCAGAAATTCCTAAACTGCCCAAAAGAACCAGGAGGCCCACTACGGTAACGAGACGCAGCGGGGCCATCGAAAATGAAGTGACTCCATTCAGAGCAAGCGAAAGCATTTTATAAATTGAATATTTACTTTTCCCCGCGATGCGCTCTTGCACATCGAAATAAACAACCGCTTGCTTAAAACCCAACTCGGGAACTAGTCCTCGAATAAACATATTATACTCTTGAAACTGATGAAGAGCCTTAAGTGCGGGGCGACTCAGAAGTCTGAAGTCGGCATGATTCTTAACAATCTTCGTTCCAAGAAATCGAGCGAGTCGATAAAAAGATAACGCCGTTATTTTTTTAAATGGAGAATCTCCACGGTCATTCTTAATTGCTAAAACAACTTCATAGCCCTGCTGATATTTGTTCAACATCTCCTTTAGAATATTCACATCATGTTGAAGATCTGCATCCATAGAAATCGAGCAATCACATGTACCCTCAACAGCTTCAAGTCCTGCAAGCAAAGCCTTCTGATGGCCAAAATTACGACTTAACTTAAGTCCTTTAAATTTTTTTGAGCCTTCATGGTGAGTCTTTTCAATCTGCTTCCAGGTTGCGTCATGGCTGCCGTCGTCAACAAACAAACAGTAACTCGTATCGGAAATAATTCCATCTTTTTGCAGATCAGAAAACACTTCCAAAACTTTAGAGGCACAGTGAGGCAGTGCAAGCTCCTCATTGTAACAAGGGATGACTAAGGCCAATTGAGGTACTTTATTGCGACCTATCTTCATATAAAACGTCCTCCCCGCCGACGGAATTCTCTCCATTGCTCTTTAGTTGGAAAACCATAGTATGAAGACTTATAATTATTTTTAACAGGCGAAAAATCGTTTTTTCTGATCTTTTCGATCGCCGCCACCAGGCAGGAAACGCTTTTATCGAAGCATTGTTCATAAAGATCAAAAAGACTCATTCCATCCTGAATAGGCACCAACTCTTGGGCTAGCACCTCTCCCGCATCAATCTTCCTTTCCATCTTATGAACTGATGCGCCAGTGTACATCTCACCGCTGCGATAAGCCTGCAACACTGGCCACAACCCACCATAGCTAGGCAATAACCCCGAATGCCGATTCAAAGAGCAGATGGTTGGAATAGAAAGAAGCTCAGGCCCAAAATAAAGCGAGTTTGAACTGACAATTATATCGGGACGAAAACTTCGAATCCAATCAAGGTATTGAGGTTGATTAATATTATTATGAATTTCAATAAAAGGGATCTTAGCCGATCGAAAGGCGCTTCGAACGGAACCAACTCGTGAAAACCTCAAGGCATCTAATAACTGCATTTTTATTTTAAGAAGAAAGAGCTGAAACATCTCAGAAAAATACAGCCACCGCCAATTTCTCATTAAAAATCTTTCCAAGTTCGATCTATCAGGAATTTTAGTCACAACGCACGCGGCAACAACTTCAGGTCCCAATTTATCAATTATTTTTTGAGTCATCTGAGGATGAAAAAAAGTGGTTTCATCAATAACAATCAAAATCCGCATTATATTTTTCCCAAGATTTCTTTTAAGACTTTTTTTTCTTTTACGCGCTTTTCGGAGATAAAAAACGTCTGGTCCCTTTCGGACCACGAAGCAATCTCATACGGTTCTGCAAGTCCCGGATGAATGCAAACTTCAGCTACATCTTCATCGTGTCTATTTTTCTCGACATGATCACAAAATGCACGCAGCTCCCTGAGTCGCACATCTCCCGAAAACAAAACACCAAAGAAAAAGCGATTTGATCTAATTCCTCCACGACTTAATCTGGCACGATAGTTAAAGAGTCGGGAAAGACTATTGAGAAGAACGAATTTCAATAAATTTGCAATACGAATTCGAAACGGTCT
>JBFWYS010000323.1:0-4941 GCA_050186175.1 Pseudobdellovibrionaceae bacterium | reverse complement strand
CAAAGCCGTTAACACTTTTACGAGTGTCGTATGGGGAGATTCCGCGTGCTGTTACCCGAATTCCGGATCAATTTCCTCGGTCCTCACAGGAAGTATAACAAAATCAACGACTCTCACTTTTACATCAACTTGCGGAGAAGCCACATTTAATGACGGAACGGATGATTCAACTGTGACTCTTAAGCAGTGTCAGTAATTTTATGCGGTTGCACAACCAAGCAGGGCCTGGCACCGAAAAAAATTAATTGGTTGATCTGTGGGTCAACTGGGTGACTCTTACGTCTTTTAGTTCGTTTTTTTCTCGTGTGGTGACGAGTACAATCTTAAACAGAAGAGATCTCTTAAAGATTTGGAATTCCGCATACGAATGTGGATCGGTGTTTGGAGTGTATGAATTGGAGTCACTAACTGAATGGCATTGTGGGTTTAGGCCCGCTGTTTCTTCTATCATCATACCTTCGAGTTTCCTAAGAGCCCCTTGCGGGTCTTCAATTTTCCGAACCTTATTGTCGAACAAGGCCGCCTGAATTTTTTGCCATTCCTCGTGGCTACACTCAGTGAAAGTCGCTTTTGCAGGCTTTCTCACATCTGAAGTTTCTACATTCGCAGTCTTTTGTTCGCTCGCGCAAGCTGATAGAAAGAGATTTAAACCTAGTAAACCTATTGTTAGCGCTCTCATTATTTCTCCTAAAGTTTAAAATTTCACTGAATTGATTATAGTTTAAGCGAACTCTGCTAAAGAATAAAATTCATTTTCGAATTAGAAAGGAGTCCGGACTTAAGTGCCGCATTAAATTTTAGGGCCAAGCCTTTAATGAAAGCTGAACCCGGCACCTTATTTTCCGGCTTCTTCGAGGAGGCCGTTCAGTTGAGTCAGATTTATTTTTTGATCTCTCATCAATTCTTGAGTCAAAGGCCAGTACCCAAGAGCATCTACTGCAAACTCGCCAAAATTTTTTCGATAAGAGATGAGCCAGGATAATTTTTCTGTGATTTCACTCTGAAATTTTTCGCGTGAAAAGGAGCTGTCTTGTTCTCTTTCGATGCGATCGAAAACCACAGACCGATGATGCAAGAATTTTCCCGTTGGAAGTTTTTTGCAGAGCTTTTCGTATTCCGCAGTTTCTAAAATCAACCAATGCCAGACTTCGTCGACTTCGCGTGAGGCGGGGACGGTGCCTTTAGAGTAGGGAAGGAGCAGAAGAAGCTTTAAACATTCTGCGATTCGCAAATTCGCGGTGGGAAGATCATTTTGCAGTCCCAACTTTTCAACTAGATATAAAAAAAGAGGCTCTGATAGATAAGTTTCAATCAAAGCCTCATTCGATTCAAAATTCATAAAAGTTTTCTTGCAAAAAAAAGTTTAGCCGTTATCGCCGCCGCCACAACAATCTTCTGGTAAATTGCAATCGCCGGCTGCCTTTTCTTTGGCCCATTTTAAAAGTTTTTTTGCTGCTTCGGATTCTGTTTGATCAACTGCGACCCAAGTCATGATGTCTCCCTTGTAGATGAATCGTAAATAACGATCTCGCTGATACCCAAGGTATCGGCAGTTTCGGAAGACGTCTAGAGCTTTTGCGAATGATCAAATGACCTGTTTAAAAATTAGTTCCAAGATCCAGGACATTCGCTCTGAAATGTCGTGTAACGGATATCTCGAGCGCATTGACCATTAGCTGCATCATTTTTTAAAGAGTCGCAATAACTGGCTTTCGAAGAGAAACTCTTTTTTCCCGTAGTGCAGTCCTTGGTTTCATACTTGTAAGTATACGATTCCTCTTTATGTCCTTTTGCGCACGCAGCAAGGATCACAAGTGAAAGAGTCATTAAAAGAGTCTTCATTTAAATCTCCTGTTTCGGTTTCCGAAAGGCTGAGTATCTATTAGTTCGAAGGCAATTTCCACTGGAGAGGCGGATCTTTCCTATATTTTCAAGGCCGTCAATTTTTTTGACAATTTAAACCGTTCTGAGAATGAAAAGCTCTATTAAAAGTGTCAATTTGCAGTCAGGAACAGCTAACACCACGCAAAAGGTCTCGACGGGAGCTTCCTTTGTGGGGTTCGATAGGAAATCAAACCACGGAGGGTTCGAATGGATACGACAGACAGGTTTTCAGTTTCTATTCCCGATTTGGCTGCTCTTCTCGAAATAAAACAAGAGTCCCTTTTAAAAGAGATTCAGCGACTGAGTGAATCAAAAGGTGGAAAGAAGACGGGCAGGAAAGCTGTTTTGGGGCCCTCCTTAGTTCGCGAATACCTAGAGAAAAAGGGGCATCGATTTCCTAAGAGTATCATTTCCGTGCAAATGCTTAAAGGTGGGGTTGCCAAAACAACGACTGCTTTAAACTTAGGTTTACGAGCGCATATGTATGGAGCTCGAGTTCTTTGGGTCGATATGGACCAGCAGGCAAACCTCACGTTTGCACTCGAGAAAGACAAGGATGAGGGCCCAGTTTGGGTGGATATTTTAGAAAAGAAAGCGAAGATTTCGGAGGCAGTGGTCTCGTTGGCAGATGGTTTGGATTTAATTCCTTCGAATCTCAACAATTCGGTCCTCGATCGGGTTTTACTAGCAGGTCATAGAAATTTAGCGCAAGCGGTAAAGGGACCTCTTAGCGAAATTCGTGAAAATTATGATTTAGTGATCTTCGATACGGCCCCTAATTTAAGCGCTATTAACACGGCCGTAACATTGGCTTCAGATATGGTTCTTTTACCAATCAATCCAGACCGCTTTTCACTCTTAGGGCTCAATAAAAACATCGATGATCTGGCGCAAATTCGTAAAGAATTTTCAGTCAATTTTGAAGAGCGGATTTTATTTACAAAATTTGACGGTCGCGAGACGGCAAGTCATGAACTTCTTACGAAATGTATCGAATCCTTTGCCGATCGAATGATGAAGAGCTATATCAGAACCTCGACAGACGTGAAGAATTCGATTCGCTCGGGAAAGACGATTTTCGACGGAAAGTCTTCTGCGAAAGAGGACTACGACTTAGTGACTCGAGAAATTCTCAACTTTCATTTTAACTAACGAGGTCAACATGCCAACGCTTAAAGAGTTCGAAAAGACCGGAAAAAAGAAAAAGCCTGCAGCCCCAAAGGCCGGGAAAAAAGCAGCTTCTTGGGATGTTGAAGAAGGAAAGACTAAATCAGGAAAAAGCACACGCCGTCCTGGAAGAGCTGAAGATACAATAATTCATTCTCCGCAAAGGAAAAAGGAAAGAGACATGGAAACACAAATTGATGAGACAGACGTAAAAATGTCTGAAGACGAAGAAATTCCAAAAACAAAAAAAACGGAAGCAGCAGATGCGACTGAGACAGAAACTCCGATGCAAGAGACTCTTGACGTAAAAGAAGAGCCGTTCTCCTTGGATTTCCCTTACAGTGAACTTGTAAAGGTGCAGTTCCCGAAAAGTTTTGATGTCGTAGAAAAAGCGGCTAAAGACTGGACTCAAGACGGGGACTTCAACTCACTTCCAATCGAACCAGCAATCGCTCAGTTTTGGGTGGGTGAAGGTTTAAGACGAGCAAAAAAAGTTGAGAAGAAGTTGGATCAGTTGGGTGTTTTGCCTTTGATCAAATACCAAGTCACAAAAATTCGTGAAAAACTCCAAAAATAAGAGCCTGATTTGAAAACAGAATCTTCAATTCGGCACAAGCTCACAGAAAAGTTTGCGCCGATCTACCTCGAAATCGAAAACGAAAGCCACAGCCACTCAGTCCCGGTAAACTCCGAGACCCATTTTAGAGTGGTCGTGGTCTCGGCATTATTCGAGGGACTCTCTCGAATCGACCGTCAGCGATTGATCAACGATTGCCTGCAAATCGAACTCAAGTCTGGCGTTCACGCTCTTTCTCAAAGAGCCTTCTCTCCGACTGAGTGGGAAAAGAATAAAGACTCTTTCATTATGCAGTCGCCCCCATGTCATGGTGGTTCTAAGCGCGAAACAAAATCTTCGTAGATTGAATTTCGAAAACCGAAACTGAGCTATTGATCCGAAATGCGAAACGCATTTACAGCCCGAAGTCCAAAAATTTGTAAAGCCGCTTCCAATGAATCATAAGTTCTCGTAACCTAATTTTTCGGGGAAGGAGAGCGAAGAATGGAAACCGATGTTGTCGCACATTTTAGAGCCGCATTTATAGCTGGACTTTCGCTTCTTGCCCTCCTCTTGGCCTTTGAGTCTGCCAATGCTAACGACCTGATCGCGGACTGGGGTCCTCGTGAGTCAGCGTCCTCTTCTCTCGAAATCGAATAAAGCATTCCATTTTCAGTTTACTTCGAAAATTCCTCGAGCTTTTTCTTAAGCTGACCCAATAGTTTCTGCATATCTTGGTGCATTTGTTCGTCGGGAGAGAGTTTCCCATCCGCTTCAGTTTGATTTGAGACCTCGGTCCAGGTGTCGAGAGCGTTTTTTAGCTCGTCTCGAGTCTTTGTCCAAGGTGATTTAACGGGTTCACTTTTCATCAGGGGATTTACTGTAAGGATGCCTCGGGGGTTTGACAAGTGAATACATCATAGATGATGATGCACCTCTCATATTAGGCGGGAAGTGGGATCCATCAAGTTGAAGCGTTTCTCTCTAGAAATTGGCTTTGAGTTCTTTGTGCATCGATATCCACATTTGCTGCTAAAAAAAGAGTCAGTTGTAAGGAGGATTTATGTCTCACGAAATTATATACACGATGAAAGGTGTCGGAAAGGTTTACCCTCCCACTCGATACGTTCTCAAAAATATTTATCTTTCGTATTTTTACGGCGCAAAAATCGGTGTTTTGGGTTTGAACGGATCAGGTAAATCTACCTTGCTGAAAATCATGGCAGGAGTCGACAAAGAGTTTCTTGGCGAAGCATTTCCCGCAAAGAAAATGAAAGTTGGATACCTCGAGCAAGAGCCTAAACTTGAAGAGGATAAAACAGTTAAAGAAAACA
>JBFWYS010000322.1:0-4941 GCA_050186175.1 Pseudobdellovibrionaceae bacterium | reverse complement strand
ATTTTTTTCCAGTGCGTATCCAACAGGGGCGAGTGGTGGCTCATCACAAAGTTTCCTGTAACTAAAGTGCCTGTTTTATCGAAGGCGATCTTTTTGACTTTTAAGAGTTTTGTCCAAACATCAGGATCGCGAATCCAGAAACCATTTTTAAAGGCGAGGCGACTGGCCTTAGCGCGCGCAAGTGGAGCAGCAAATGAGATGGCGCAAGGGCATGCGACGATAAAGAGGGAGACGCTTCGACGAAAAATCTCGCTCAGGCCCAGCGCTGAACCCCAAATGAATAGAGCTGCCACTGAGAGCGCGCAGAGGAGAATCAGCAAAGTTCCGATTTTAGCTTCGACGGAGGATTGCAATTTTTGCGGGGAGTCTCTCAATGTTTCAAGAAGTTTTGCAAATTTTGTTTGGAGGGATGGTGATGAGGTCTCGATAAAAGCTTCATCGGAGAGGAGAATCGCACCTGCCGTGATGTGGCTTCCATAGAGGCGCAGATAAGGAGTTGTTTCGCCGGTCATCCAGGCCAGTTCGAAATAAGCTTGAGGGGAAGTTAAAGTTCCGTCCACAGGCACGCGATCTTTTTGTCTGAGGTGAATCACGTCCCCTTTTTGAATTTCGCTCCATGGAAGGCTTTTGTTTTCGGTTTTGCGCTGAACTTCAAACAGGGGTTTTGCGAAAAATTGATCAAGTGAAGGATCTTTAAGATATTTCGAGAGGGCGCTTTCTAGAAGATAGCGACTGGTCAAAATTAGGAATAAGAAACCCGTAAGGCTGTCAAAATAGAGATCGTGCTGCCCCTGAAGAAAGGAAGCGATCGAGAATCCAGAGCCAGCGAGAAATGCAACCGTCAGAGGAAGATCAAGACTCAACTGACGAAGGCGCCATGAACTGAGAGCCGTTTTGTAAAATGGAACCGCTGACCAAAGGAGAACTGGAAGAAAAAGAATAAATTGAAGGCTTTCAAAAAAGATCTGAAGCGATCCGGTGAGGCCTCCATAAATGGGAATTGAAAAGAGCATCATATTCCCGGCGATGGCTCCCGTGACTCCGATTCTCAATAGGGCCTTAGACGAAGAGTTATTGTTTGTGGCTTTTTCCTCTTTTCTCTTCCAACGAGGAGCTAATTTAAGACGATCTAAGACATGAAAAACGTGACTGGGAGAGATCGCATTTTCTGGAAATTGAAAACTTAACACCGAACTTTGGCGATTCCAACCGACGTTTAAAAGTCCGGGAACCAGATTCGGAAGCTGAGCTAAACTCTGCATACAGGCTTCGCATACAAGAGGATCAATGTAACATTCGAAGTGAATGAGCGAGCCGATCTTGCGACCAAAATATTCGGCTAAATGCTGATCGGCCCTGGAAGTCCCATTGTGATAGTCGGTCTTTGTTTGAATCATCTCAAAGAGAAAGCGGCAGCCCTCGCAGCAAAATCCATCAAGGCTGCTAAGGTTTGGGAGTTTACAATAAAGACATAAAGCCAAGGGTGAGTTTTTCATTGGCTTTTTTGAATTACAAATCGGGTGCCTGAGGAATTAGGGGCTTCAATGAGAAAAACGAGACAATAAGTCTGATTTCACGGAGCCCCAGGGGACAAATTGTCCAGCGGGTCTATTCCCCCTCAATACTTTCGTCCTCATTTGAGACAAAACCGTATTCGCGTTCTTTGCGGTAAAGAGTTCGGCGATTAATTCCTAGAATTTGGGCAGCCTTGTCTTTTCGATCACCCGACTTAATAAGAACAAACTCCATATAGCGTTTTTCGAGCTGCTCAAGATCTGGGAGATCTTGAGTCATTGTTCCGTAAAAATCTTCGGCTTGAGAGGTTTCGGGTGCAGGAAGATCTGTGTCTTCAATCGTTGGTTTTCGGGTCATTACAACGACCCGCTCAACGAGGTTTTCAAGTTCCCGCACGTTTCCTGGCCAAGGTCTTTCCGTAAGAGAGTGAAGGGCGGTCGGAGAAAAGTTTCGAACCGGCGAATTGTTAATAGCTGCATATTTATCTACAAAAGATTGCGCAAGAAGAGGGATATCTTCTTTACGGTGTCTCAAAGGGGGAACAGGGATAGGAATAACGTTGAGACGATAATATAAGTCTTCTCGGAACAGGCCATCGCGAATGGCTTTTTTTAAGTCTTTGTGTGTAGCCGCCACAACTCGTACATCAATCTCTAAGTCTTTTGTTTCGCCGACCGGGCGTATACGTCTCTCTTGCAGAACGCGGAGAAGTTTTGCTTGGAGAGCTGGCTCCATATCTCCGATTTCATCGAGGAAAAGAGTCCCGCCGCGAGCTTCTTCGAAGAGACCTATTTTTTTCTTATCGGCGCCCGTAAAGGCGCCTTTTGCGTGACCGAAAAGTTCGCTTTCAAGGAGTGTTTCAGGAATAGCCGTGCAGTTGACGGCAACAAACGGCGCCTGTGCGCGAGGACTCATCTCGTGAACAGTGCGCGCAATCACCTCTTTCCCAGTTCCAGACTCGCCGGTAATCAAAATGTTCGATTGAGCGGGCGCCACTCGTTCTAAGAGATCGAAAATCTCCTGCATGGATCGTGATTTTCCGAGTAATTTACTTTTGGTAAAACTTTTTTTAACTTCTTCTCGTAAGACTCGATTATCACGAGCCAACTGTGACATCAAAAGAGCTCTCTCCAGAGTCAATGTAAGCTCGGTTAACTTGAAGGGTTTGGTAATGTAATCAAAAGCTCCTTTTCTCATTGCATCCACGGCGGACTCGATACTTCCAAAGGCAGTCATCACAATGACCGGGATATCCGGATACTTCGATTTCACTCGTTTGACGATTTCAACGCCACTCATTTCGGGCATTTGGAGATCGGTAAGAATTGTTTGGGGAATGATATGTCCCGAAAGAACTTCAGCAAGGGCTTGGTCAGGCCTTGAAAAGCTCTTTACTTCGAATTTAGCGGACTTTAGGTAGTCCTCAACCATTGACCGCATTTCATGATCATCATCAATTACAAGAACTTGGCACATTGCTCCCCCGAAAAGTGATAGATTATCATTACAGCAATGCGAAAGAAGTGCCAACTGAATGACACGAGGTATAGATCGATTGTAAGGTACTGAAATGCAATCTCAGGATATTTCTGCCCTTTTAAAAGAACTTCAAGATCAAAAGTACGCCCTCGATCAGTCGGCCATTGTAGCTGCAACCGATTGCGCGGGCCGAATTACTTACGTGAATGACATGTTCTGTGAAATTTCTGAATACGAAAGACAAGAGCTTCTCGGTAAAACACACCAAATTATTAATTCAGGCCATCATGGGCCCGAATTTTTTAAAAGTCTTTGGCGAACAATTGTGCCAGGTAATATCTGGCGAGGTGAAATCTGTAACCGCTCTAAGTCCGGGCGACTTTATTGGGTCAGCACGACAATCGTGCCTTTTCTTGATGCAGATGGAAAGCCTTACCAATATCTATCGATCCGTCAGGATATTACCGAACAAAAAAATGCTGAGCAGTTGATTCGAGACCAACAGGCAAAGTTGGTGGCTTCGTCGAAACTGTCGGCTCTCGGAGAGCTTTCGGCGGCTCTCACACACGAGATTAATAATCCCTTAGGAGTTATTTTAGGGCGCGCTGAAATGATTAAGGCTTTTTTACAGGTAGAAAAGCCGGATCTAAAAAAAATTAAAGAGATGGTCGAATCCGTCGAGGTGACAGGTCGTCGAATCGAAAAGATCATGCAGACTGTGAGATCCCTGTCTCATGGAGGCGAGGTCGAAGGACTTCAGAATGTCACAATCAAAGATGTCGTCGATTCGACGCTGGATATTGTCGGTTCAAGAATTAAAAATAATGGAATTCAGCTCTCGGTACAGCTCCATGATCCGGAAGAAAAACTGATGTGTCGTCCGACAGAAATGTTTCAGATACTTACGAATTTAATGAACAATGCCCATGATGCAGCCATTGGTAAACCCAACTCTTGGATCAAGGTCATAACTGAAGATTCAGAAGGTGGAATTTTGATCAGTATTTTAGATTCGGGCCAAGGGATTCCAGAAGAGGTCGAGAAAAAACTCTTCGAACCTTTTTTTACGACCAAACAAGTGGGTGTTGGAACTGGACTTGGTCTTACCATTTCTCTGACTCTGGCCTCCCGAAATGGGGCGCGCCTGAGTTATGACCGAAATCGACCGAATACCTGTTTTTGTCTTTGGCTTCCGCTAAAGGGGCCTGTCACTCCTCTCGCAACCTAGTTGGACATTCTGTCTTTACCAATTTGTGAAAACGGGATTTTTTGTCTCGTTTCTGACTTAAAACTCATTTGTTTGCAGGCACAGGCTTTGCTCAATTCCTGGAATAACAACTTTTAAGGAGAATCCATGAAAGCAATTCCATCAGTAAAAAAATATATGACAACGACTCCCTATGCGATCAATTTTGAATCAACTGTCGAAGAAGCCATGAAAATGATGAAAAAAAATCAGATCCGCCATTTGCCTGTGATGAATGGCAAAAAATTTGGTGTGATTAGTGATCGTGATTTGAAATTTGCAATGTCCTTATCGGGATTTGATCCAAAAGCGGCGAAAGTTAAAGATATCTGTGAGGTGGATCCTTATACAACTGAACCTACAACTTCGATTAGTGATGTGAGTGCTGAACTCGCGGAACGCCGAGTGGGAAGCGCTCTTGTTGTTGACAATGGACATCTCGTTGGAATTTTAACGACCACCGATATTTGTCGCGCCCTCAATGATATGTGCAATAATCGATTCAAATAAATTGTCTGCTCGGCGTTCAAAAACAATTTCTCAGTTTTTTCGGAAAGTGATCGGGTTGCTCAAGTTTGAGGCAAATTTTTCCGACGTCGTTCGTTTCATGCGGATCTTAATGGTTCTCTGACAATTTCCTGTGGATAACCTAATGTGATTTTTCCTGTGTGGTCTGTGATTTTTCTTTGTGTGGTCCAAAC
>JBFWYS010000321.1:0-4982 GCA_050186175.1 Pseudobdellovibrionaceae bacterium | reverse complement strand
CCACAGCATGCGTTTGCGTTATGTGTTTTTTTAAAAAAACTAACCGAGAAGACGGTCTTTTTTAAGGCGGTCGATCACTCTAATTCGGTTTAAGACTTTAACAGTGTAAGAGTTCAGTCTGATTTTTTGATAGAGTTAAATTAATTTATTTTTTTCCAATTGACACAGAGGTTGCGAGAATTTTTTTTCAAAAAAAGCTGAAAAAGAAGATTGACAGTTTTCTAGAGTCTCTAATCTCAATCGCATTTAACGTTCGCGAATTTTTTTTGAGAAAAAGTAAAATTATTTTTTTTAATCAATAGTGAGGCGATTAGAGAAAACAAACCAGCTCCAAAATTCCGTTCCCGCTGATGCTAAATTTTGCCTCGAAAAACCTGTGATATACATTTTGCTAATTTGTAGAAATCGCTCCACTTGGAGTTACAAAGAGAAGTTTTTTATTCAATTAGGCGAAAGTTCTACAACTGGATAAGAAAGACACCTCTTGGAAGAGAAAAAAATTCTTTCCGGAATGAAAAGGAGATAGGAACATGATCAATATCAGAGACAAACAAATTCATGAACGAGCAATGGAAGCAGCAAAATCCTATAAACGCTCCGAACTAGAACTTATTGAAATCTTAGAACAAGTCGATCGTTACAGAATCTACTATCAACATAAATGTAACTCTTTATTTTCTTACGCAACTGAAGTTCTAAAACTCTCAAGCGAAGTAGCCTACATTTTTATTGGTGTAGCAAGAAAGACTCGCGAGGTTCCAGAACTAAAAGAAGAAATCAGAAATGGCTCGATCACCGTGTCTAAGGCAAAAAGAATGACCTCAGTGATTACAAAAGAAAATAAGTCAGAATGGATATCTCTCGCAAAGAACTCCACGAAGCATCAGCTTGAGAAGCAAATCGCCATCGCAAAACCCACTGAGGCCGTAAGAGAAAAGTTTGAGTATTCAAATGCTCCAAAGGAACAGATAAAGCTGATTAAATTAGAAGCAGATGAAAACAGCATCTCATCTGGTAAAGACTCAATTCGAGTGCAGCTTCAGATTGGAGTGTCAGAGAAGTTGATGTTGAAGCTTAGACGCATCCAAGACTTAGAGAGTTCAAGGAAAAAAAGAGCCGTAAGCCTTGAAGAAGCATTAAATGTAATGGCAGATCTTTACCTTGAAAAACATGATCCTCTTGAGAGAGCAAAAAGACAGAAGATGCGGGGTAAGCTTCAAGAGGAGAACAATCATAGGACTACGAATTCTAATCCAAACAATAAAGATAAGGATGTTGATTCTGAAATCATGAGTGGAACTGAAGCAGTGAATCCCGTTAAAGGCTCACGAGATTCTGAAGCTACCGAAGACAGTGCACGGTTCAAAACTATCAGTGATTTTGCTGAAAGCTCTGATAAAGCAGAAAGAAACTTTTCTGTGTCACATAATTCTCAAGGCCCAGGCCTTATTCCCGAAATGCAAGCGTCAAAAACTAGAAAGCCTCTCTCGGCTTCAGTTAAGCATTCGGTTCACTTAAAGTACAACTCTCAGTGTGCTCACACAGATTCTGAAGGCAAACGTTGTTTTCAGAGGAGGCATTTAGATGTTCATCATATTATTCAGGTTTCACAAGGTGGCGGAGATGAATTGGAAAATCTAACTCTGCTTTGTTCAGGTCATCATAAGATGATTCATTCTCAGGAGTCTTTATGGTGAGAGTGAAAAAATGGAGTCTGACGCCATTCAGCTGGAGTTTGTTTCTACTCCTCTGCGCTATCGCAGTAGAAGCGGATCCGCTTCTACTGCTATTCGGTTAAAATTCGGTTCTTCCAGTTGAGCATCGGAGACGGAAGAATCGTGTTTTGAAATCGTGATGACATTGGACGGTCAGGTGTGTTCTAGCCTAGGTCGGGCCTTATGACGTCGAAGCATGAACATGCCCCCGGGCTTCCTCTTTCGTCCCCTTCGCCTCAAGTTTCACCATCAGCATATAAAAACAAGGCACCACGAATAGAGTTAAAATCGTAGATAAAATCGTTCCACCCACGATCGTAAGTCCCATCGGCATTCGTGTTTCATGTCCCATTCCAGATCCGATCACGAGTGGCAAAGCCGCAATCACGGTCGCAGTTGAAGTCATCAAGATCGGACGTAAACGAATTGGACACGCTTTAAACAAAGCCGTCAGAGGGTCCAAATATTCCTTCTCACGCAGCTGAGTCGTAAACTCTACCATCATAATCGAGTTCTTTTTCGCGATTCCCATCAATACAATCAATCCGATAAAGCTAAAGATATTCAGCGACACGCCGAACATCCAAAGGGCAAACAAAGCTCCGGTCACACTAAAGGGAAGCGCCATTAAAATCGAAATCGGATGCACAAAAGAGTTAAATTGAATCGCTAAAATCATGTACGCAACCAGAATTCCAAAAAGAAGAGCTTTCCATAAATTTCCAAACGCTTCGGTAAAACCGGCCGATGCTCCCTCGAGCGCAAATGAATATCCCGTTGGCAAAATCTCAACTGCGATTTCACGCGCCCGCGCCAGTGCTTGCGCCTGAGAAACCTTGGGCGCCAAGTTTCCGAAAACTGCAACGGCTCTTTGTCGATTCACGCGCGTGATCGATTGCAAAGCTTTGCTTTCTTCAATAGTCACCAGATCTGAAATCGGAATCAAGATTCCGTAACTATTGCGAATATAAATTTTCTTAAGATCCTCACGGGTCTTCATTAAACTCTCAGGAATTTTAACTCGGATATCGATGCGTTTACCATCGGCCGTGAATCTTCCTTGAGTCAGACCTCCCACGGCCACGCTTAAAGTTTGTGCCAAGGACTCGATACTCACACCTCGCTCAGCCATCACTTTGCGGTTCGGAACCAGGATCAGCTCAGGAATACCAAATCGCAAATCTGTATCCAAATCGACAGCCAAGTTTTCATCGCTTAACTTCTTCATAATTTCTTCTGAAGTTTTTTGGAGAACCTCGAGTTCAGGTCCACGAAGGTTAAATGAAAGAGGGTTGGAGCGCCCCGAGGCCAAGTTTCGTGTTGAGATATCTCGCATTGTCACGCGAATGCCTTTAAGGTTTTTGAACTCCGCGCGGAGTTCATCCATAATCTCTGTATGTTTTTTCTTGCGTTCCGCTTGAGGCTTCAGCATGAGTGGCATGTTAAAATTATTTGTATTTGCGCTTGGTCCACCGGCGCCGACGGATAAAAAGTGTCTTTCGATGTCAGGGTGTTTTTTTACGATCTCTTCAACCTTGCGAGCGGCCTCATAAGTTTTTAACAGATCAGTTCCCGGTGGCGCCTGCCCGGAAAGTTGGATTAAATCCTGATCCTGCGCTGGCACAAACTCTTGACGAACTTTTGTAATCAACGTGAGTGAAATGATAAAGATCAAAGTTGAAACTGCTACGACGGTTCCTTTCCAACGTACAATACCTTTTAGAATAGAAAGGTATCGGTGTGCGAGTCCTTCAAAGAAATGATCCAAGAATTTTTCGAACCGAGAAGCTTTTGTATGTCTCTTCATCAAGAACGCAGCACGCATCGGAGTAATTGTTGCGGCTTCTAAAAGCGAAAGCAAAACGGCGGCCGACATCGTGATTCCAAATTGAAAAAAGAATTTCCCAATCACGCCGTCTAGAAACACAACCGGAATAAAGATCGCGATCACGGCGAGTGTAGCTGCAATCGCAGCAGGCATCACTTCCTTAGAGCCTTCGGAGGCCGCCTGAGTGGCAGTCTTACCCATGTTAAAATGCCGTACGATATTCTCGAGCAACATAATTGCATCATCCACGACAATTGAAATCGCAAGTGTCAAAGCAAGAAGAGAAAATAAATTCAGAGTAAAACCCGAAAAATAAATAATGATAAAAGTTCCAACGATCGAAGTTGGAATTGAAAACAAAATGTTAATCGCACTTTGCATGTTTCCAAGAAACAAAAAACAAATCAAAATGGTAACCAGCGCAGCGGCAAATAGTTTTTCTACGGTCGTATGGACTGTTGCCTTGGTAGACTTGGTGAAGTCCATATTAATTTGATAATCGACACCTTTTGGAAATTGCGGTTTGAGTTCTTTGAGTTTGGCTTCGATGACCCGTGCGACGTCGATCTCATTGGCGCCTCTTTGTTTTCTTACGCCAATACCGAACGCTGTTTTACCTTGGATCTGCGCAATTCTTCTGACATCAGAAAGTCCGTCCTCCACCTCGGCCACATCTTTAATGCGCAGATCTCTTTCCTGAATATTCTGCCCACCTCGTTGCAAGATGCGAATGTTAGCGACTTCATCAACAGTCGCCGCTTCTCCGAGCCAACGAACTCGATATTCTTTGTCGTTTTCGACAAACTGACCAACGGCACTTTCAAAATGCTGCGTGCGAAGCGCACCTAAAATATCCGTTATCGCAAGTTCCAAACGGGACAATTTTTTGGGGTCGGGCCAAACACGCACGCTTCGCTGACTGAATCCCCAACCTGAAACTTCTCCCACATTAGGTAAGAATCGCAGCTGATCCAGCAAAAAATTCTGAGTCCAGTTGATCAACTCTTTTGGCTCCATATCGCCATAGATCCCGATAATCATAATTGGATCTTCTTCGGGATTTTGTTTGCGCACCACTGGTGGGTCGACCTCCTCGGGGAGTCTCAAAGTGCTAATGGCCGATTGAACTTCTTGAAGAGCCACGTCCACATTTCGTTCGATTCCAAACTCAAGGCGAATGCTTCCGCCCCCCTGTCGAACTGACGAGCGCATTTCTTTGACGCCTTCAATCGACAGCAAGCGCTCCTCGATTCGATCGATGAGTTCAGTTTCAACAACTTCTGGCGCAGCCCCTTCGTAACGCACAGAAATATCGAGAATCGGAAAATCCACATCGGGCATTTGGCTGATTCCGATACGATTCAGGCAGATAGCGCCAAAAATGATCAACCCGAACATCAAAATCCAGGCAAAAACAGGTCTCCGGATGGAGAGATCAA
>JBFWYS010000320.1:0-4988 GCA_050186175.1 Pseudobdellovibrionaceae bacterium | reverse complement strand
ATTGTAGTTACAGCGGATTTCCATTTGCTTTGGGTTAGGTTCCCACTCGCGAAAGATCTCTTGTGTTTTTAGGCACAAGAGATCTGGAAACTTCTCTCACACGAGAAAATTAATCGACTTTAAACCAAAGGTCGAAGATGAGTCTGTTTGAGCCGTCAGCCATGTTAACTACCGACTTAAAGCGAGACTCGTTTCCGTAGATATCTCTATCGTAGTAGTTTGGATCGTACTCTAGATCGATACTCACAACTCCCATTGATGAGAGAGAACGAACTTCTGTTCGAGCGGAAACCGCGTTTACTGCTCGATCTGACCAAACCACAAGTTTTGAGAAGACTCTGTCTTGAGCGTCGATGAAGCCGTCTCTATTGTCGTCGTATTTTGCTAAAGCAGCATAACCATCTGTTGCGAATTCTCCGTCAGGGCCTAAAGTGTTGTCTCCAAAAAGTTGGTCGATACCTTCGATTTTTCCTTTTGTATTGAGAAGGCCGAGGAACATGTAGTTGCTGTTTCGAGGCCATGAAATTTTCTTCTTTGCATAAGGCGCTGGATCTGCATTTGCACCCATGATGTCAAACCACAGACCAAAATTAGGACTCAATAAAAGGAGACCTGGATCGTACTGACCTGGTGCCGTAAAGTTAATAACGAGTGGAGAAAGATTGCGCGCGCATTGAACCTGTGGATTTGCAAGTTGACTCACTTGGAAGCGTTCCAGGTTGTATTGAGCGGTGTATAGGTGGTTCACATCGGCAAGAATCTCAATCCCATCCTTCAAAAGTCCCGTTGAGACGTCTACAGATCCTCCGGTCACGGTACGTCCACTGTGCCCATAGAGTAAACTCCTTCCATGAGAATCTAGAACGTCGATGACATATGTGTATTGGTTTAGATCCAGACTGCAAGGACTGATATCAATTTGAGCGGATCTAAACATTTCCTCTCTCTTATCTCCAGAGGCTGTACAGAGCTCATTAGTTTGAAAATTTAAAATTGTGATCGTCGCGCTCGTCGCAATACTTAAATTTTCATAGTCATTCAAAGAATGATTTCTAACAGTTGACGTGGAGCAGAGTGGTTCCATTGCTACTTTTGTTACAATAGGTTTCACGACTTCCTCAACAACTGGTGTTGTCCCACCATCGGTGCCGAAACTAAATGATCTATTTGTTTGAGTTGGATTCGAACTTGGAGCGTTGGGCTTCCCGCCGTCGGCGCCTGTGCTAGACGAATCTCCTCCATCGCTTCCAGTTGAAGCAGTATTTTGGCTACTAGTTTGGCTTGAAGTGCTTCCTCCATCGGCCCCTTTTGAAGCGGCATTTTCATTATTGGCTTGGCCTGCAGTGTTTCCTCCGTCACTTCCAGTTGAAGCAGTGTTTTCGTTATTGGCTTGGCCTGAGGTGTTTCCTCCATCACTTCCAGTTGAAGCGGTATTTTCGTTATTGGCTTGGTTTGAAGTGCTTCCTCCATCAGTTCCAGTTGAGGCCGTATTTTGGGTGTTAGATCCTGAGTTCCAGCTAGAGCCTGTCTCGACATTATTAGAGTTAGCTCCACTATCGCTGCCGGCTCCAGTAACAACATCTATTCTTGGAACAGGGATTCTCGATGAATTAGGTCCTCCATCGGCGCCTGCTCCCACGATTGTCGTGGAGTCTAATGTCGTGTCTCCGAAAACTTGGGCCTTGCTGATTGTTTCCTGCTTGTTTAACGCTTTCATGTTGGGTGAACACCCAGCTAACAAGAGAAGCGAAATAATGCTCAACGTCCCACTATTTTTTTTAAATCCGCTTGTTGATTGCATAATCTCTCCTTACAAAAGATTCCCCATATTTATTACGTATTACTTAACGGAGTTTTATGGGAAATCTAGACTCACATTGGTGAGCTGAATGATTTGAAATGAGACGGCATAAAGAACGGCGGAGAGATGTTGTACAGAGGGAGTGCGCACCGTCAAAAATTTTGTCAGCTTTTCTTTCAGGGTGATTTCGAGACAGGTCTAAGGTTGCTTTATTAGATCACAGATCTTGCGTTCGTTTGTGACATCGCATTCGTCTCTTAGGAGACCCCATTTGGATGAAGAATAACTCATGCATGCAAAAGAATTTCCGTGTTCGGCGGATTTGCAATATTCTGGTTTTGAATACCAGCAGGCTTTCGAATTGGAGTGGGCTGCCAGAGAACAGTAGTCAGGTTTGGATTCTAGGCAAGCAAGTGAGTCTGCGTGTGTTGTGGAGCTGCAGTAAGTTGGGCTGGAGCGAATACAGGCGAGTTTGTTAGCATGAGAAGAGGAGCCACAAAAGCTAGGTTTTGACTCTACGCAAGCGAGGGTATCTGCGTTTGTCACCGAAGCACAATAACTCGGATGAGCTTTGTAACAAGCAGTCAGATCAGCGTTGCTGACAGAGCTACAGTACGAAGGTTTCGCGCCCCAACAAGCACGAAGACTTCCGTTGGAAGTAGCATTGCAATAGTCAGGGAAGCTGGATTGTGCAAAAGCCGCAAGCGAACCATGAATAAGAAGAACTAAAGTTACAATTCTCATAGTCCTTCAAATTTATACTAAGCTTTTTTGTTGAGCCAACCTATTTTTGGAATCATGAAGCGAACGTAGTCGCCGTTTCGTTCTTCGATGACATTCTTTGCATGGACCGGGTGGTCAAATTTGAATTCTTCTCTAAAAGTTTGAAAATTGCTTGAAGAAAGAGTTTGTGGACCTTCATTGATTCGATCTGAATATTTTCGGCTGCCTGAGACCACAACCTTGTCACCCTGGACTCTTACCGAGACGGCGTCTTTTTCATGCGCGGGAATATAAGCATCTAAAAAGTAGTGTGAGTCGGATTCGTGGAATTTGTTTCCTCGGTCTATTAATTTATAAAATGGATCTTCGGCATTTGAATCGTATTTTTGCATTTTTTCGAGATGATCTTTTTTCTGATCAACCAAGGCTCTGTTGAAAACCTTTTCTTGATTCGTGATCATGTTCTGGGCGACATCTTTTTGGTTTCGATAGCGGAAGTCAAAATCGTTTTTTTCTCGTTTTAGAGTTTCATCATAAACTTTTTGATTTCGCGTTTTGGTGGAAGTAAAGACCTCATGGTCACCTTTGAGCTCGGTGCTGTATTTGGTTTGTTTTTCAAGGTCTTGCTTCTTGAATTCTCTTTCGAGTGCCAAATGCTTTTTTTCTTGAATCTCTTTAGACTCATTCATCTTGTTTTGGTGCATTTTGTGAGCCTGATTCATCTCGTGCACGTTTTTAGACTGGACTTGCTCAAGCGCCATGGCATTTTTCTTATTTTCGTTCAGGATCTTGTTAGAATTGTCGCGTTTGATGAACGTAAGATTTTTTTCGCCGTCAATTTGCTCCTGCTTCTTTGCTTCTTGAAGAGCTTGTTCGACTTTTTGAACTTCTAGGGCGCCGTCTGCCTTTCTCTTCTCGTAGATTTCGCGGTTTCTTGTGGTGAGCTGAGTGACCTCTTTTTTTGCTCGTTCTTTTTCTTGGTCGATGAGCTGTTTTCGAGCGGCCATTTCCTTGTTGATTGTATCTTTGTGTTGTTGATTAAGTTTTGCAACCTCGCCTTTGTATTGCTCGGTCGCCTTCTTCTTTTGACGTTCACCTTTTTCCATAAGTTCGTGAATGCCGGACTGAGTTTTTTGTTCTGCTTTTTGTCGGGAGACTTGTTGATTTTCTAAAAATTTATTTGTTTTTTGTGTCTCCGCTTTGCGACTCATTTCGGCTTGCTCGCGAAGTCTTCCGAGTGCCTGATCCTGAGTTTCTTTTTCAGAAGCTATATTGCGGGAGTAGGCCTCCCGGACAGATTTTGATTGTTTGCGAAGACCTTCGGCTTCTTTTGCAAAAGTTTGAATTTCGGACTCGATCTTGCGATCATGTTCTTCAGAAACCGTTTCGAGACCTTGTTGACCTTTTTTTCGGATGTGATTGACGGCCGCTTCATTTTTTTCGCGAACGTCTTGAGTTCGTTCTGCATAATAGTCACGGAGCTCTGAAATTCCTTTTTCGTTTTCAGTAATGATTTCTTTTCTCTTGCGTGCGTAATCTTTTTGCAAGTCGGCCAGATCTTGGGTGTAGGCTGCGCGTTTGCTAGAAATATCATTTGACACGGGTCTGCTCCTCCGTGTTTTTATTTTATCAGATCGAGGGTGCTTTCTTAAGGCTTCTGTGCAGCTTGAGCGGGTGTTCTAGTCATAGCGCCAGGATCATTTGTGCCTCTGTCTGGTCGGGGGCAAAAGGGTTTTCCGCTCGTTCGACCCTTGCACATCCATGTATCTATGTATTCCACAACGTAACCTTTTGGAACATGATGATAACCACGATATTGAAGCGCATCCAGCTGACTGAGTTTAATACGAAAGTCTTGCGAGTCGGGTGGACCGATTCTTAGTTCAAAAACACGATACTCGGCCTTGGCCCAGGAAAATCCGAGCGAAACAAAAACAAGTAATTGAATGAGTTGCCTTTGCATAAAGGCCTATCGGCAGAAAAGCCGACGCAAATAAGTCGAGGCCGGTGTTCCTGATTAAATTAGTGCTTGTGGTCTTGAGAAGCACGAACAGTATTTTCAACGATATGAAAATAAGTTCGAACCAAAAGTTCGTAGTTTTCTAAATCCAGGTCTCTGAGGAAAGCGAGTTTTTCAAAATAAGATGGCTTTGCAATCAAAGTCGTCATCATATCTTGAACCTTCTTCATTTTGTTAAAATCGAAAAAGTCTTTGTCGTTTGTTGGACGACTCAAAACTTTTTTCAGACTGGGGTTGTCGAAAAGAATATGAATCCCCTGCGCTGATTGAGCGAGTAAAGATTCCATTCTTTGTAGATTTTGTTCTTCAACTTGAGCCATGCGGGGAACGCCTCCTTGCGCGACACGTTGACTCTCTTCTTTATTGTGACAAAAAAAAATGCGCTTGCAACAAAAAGCTCAACTCTATGACGGGGGATGTCTATACACTTGGGTATGGCTAAGA
>JBFWYS010000319.1:0-5022 GCA_050186175.1 Pseudobdellovibrionaceae bacterium | reverse complement strand
ACGCTCTTCCGATCTTGCAAGACTGGTTGATTCGTTTCCAACTGCAAGCCGTCTCAGGAGTTGCCGAAGTGGCTCCTGTTGGCGGTTTTATAAAGCAATATCAGGTTAAGGTCGACCCAACAAAGCTCGCACTTTTCCAAGTGTCACTCAATCAAGTCATGGACGCAGTTAAAAATTCAAATCAAGAAAGCGGAGGCCGAACAATTGAATTTTCTGGAACTGAAGCAATGGTTAGAAGCCGTGGTCTTGTTGATAAAGTCGAAGACATCGAAAATGCTGTCGTCACTCTAAATCCCAGAAGTCGCGCACCTATTTTAGTTAAACAAGTAGCTACCGTTTCCATTGGACCCGAAATGCGCCGTGGGATTACCGATTTTAACGGCCTTGGTGACACCGTAGGCGGCATTATTGTCATGAGGCAAGGAGAAGATGCCCCCGCCGTCATCGAAAGAGTCAAAGAGAAGATAAAAGAAATTCAGAAGGCACTTCCCGAAGGTGTGAAGATCACTTCAGTCTACGACCGCTCTGATTTAATTGAGCGTGCGATTGATACTCTTAAAGGAACCTTGACTGAAGAGTTAATTATCGTGAGTCTGATCATCCTACTTTTTCTTTGGCATGTTCCCTCAGCTCTTGTGCCGATTGTAACAATTCCTATTTCAGTTTTATTGGCATTTATCCCGCTTTATCTGATTGGGCAAAGCTCAAACATCATGTCCTTAGCAGGAATTGCAATTTCAATTGGTGTGCTTGTGGATGGTGCCATCGTCGAAGTTGAAAATGCTTACAGAAAAATTCAGCATTGGGATGAAACAGGCAGAAAAGAAGATTTTTTTAAAGTCCGGCTTGATGCTTTAACCGAAGTCGGGCCTTCTGTTTTTTTCTCACTTCTGGTGATCGCGGTCGCTTTTATTCCCATTTTTACTTTAGTTGACCAAGAAGGCCGCCTGTTTCGACCCTTGGCACTTTCAAAAAATTTAGCAATGGCTATTGCGGCAGTTCTTGCTATTACCTTTGATCCGGCCATGCGAATGCTCTTTGCCAGAGCAGATAAATTTAAATCTCCAAACAAGTGGCTTAATAAAGTTGGCGATACACTGTTGGTTGGCACCTACTACTCCGAGCACAGGCATCCAATTAGTAAGAGGCTCTTTAAAATTTATGAACCCATCGTTGACTGGGTTTTAGAACATAAAAAGAAAACTCTGGCGTTTGCTTTTGTAGGCCTTATCTCAATTGTCCCGGGATTTATGCTGTTAGGCTCCGAATTTATGCCAACTCTTCATGAGGGAAGCCTGCTGTACATGCCGACAGCCCTTCCTGGTATTTCTGTGAGCGAAGCACAAAGGCTTCTAACTAAACAAGACCAAATACTTAAATCATTTCCTGAAGTGGATACCGTATTTGGTAAAGCAGGAAGAGCGGACACTTCAACAGATACGGCACCACTTAGCATGGTTGAAACTACGGTTGTTCTAAAACCAAAATCTGAATGGAGAAAAGAAAATCGCTGGTATTCCTTCTTACCTGAATTTACCAAAGCCCCGTTTCAAAGAATTTGGCCTGAAACAATTACTGAAGAATCTCTTATTGATGAAATGAATGAAAAATTAAGTTTCATCGGGATGCCCAATATTTGGACCATGCCGATCAAAAATCGCATCGATATGCTTTCAACCGGAATTCGCAGTCCAATCGGAATTAAAATATTTGGCCCCGATCTTAAAATAATCCAAGCCATTGGTGAAAATCTTGAAAAAGAGATTAAGACTTTAGATGGAACCAGAGCCGTCGTCGCCGAAAGAATTGCGAGCGGTTATTTTTTAGATGTTGATTTTGACCGCGAAAAGCTAAAGGCTTATGGGTTTTCACTTAAGGAAGCACAAGATCAAGCCATGACTGCAATTGGTGGCGAGAATGTGTCTCAAATTCTTGCAAGCCGAGAGAGATATCCAATTCAGGTTCGCTTGGCTCCAAGTTTTCGACAAGATTTAGATTCTGCTAAGCGAATTCTTTTAACAAGCCCAACGGGTGCTCAAATTCCACTTATGGAAGTAGCGAAAGTGCATTTCAAAGAAGGCCCATCAATGATTCGTGATGAAAACGCATCGCTTGTTGGCTATGTCTATATTGATATAGATCCCAATCAGGTAGATATTGGCACTTATGTTGGAAGAGCGAAAAAATTAGTTGAAGAGAAAATCAAAGTTCCAGAAAATTATTTAATTTCTTGGAGTGGACAGTTTGAAAACATGGAGCGTGTGAAAGAACGCTTAAAAGTGGTGATTCCAATTACTTTGGCTTTAATTATTTTCTTGCTCTTCTTTAACACGAAGTCTTGGGTAAAAACCGGCATTGTCCTTTTAGCAGTCCCTTTTTCTTTAATCGGTGCTGTTTGGTTTCTAGTAGCTCTCGATTACAATCTGTCGATTGCAGCCTGGGTTGGAATGATTGCACTGCTTGGCCTTGATGCTGAAACAGGTGTTTTTATGCTGATGTATTTGGACCTAGCTTACGACGACAGAAAGAAAAAAGGTCAGATGCACTCTTTATCTGATTTGAAAGCAGCCGTTATTGAAGGAGCTGTCCATCGAGTTAGACCAAAGCTAATGACTGTCGCCGCTCTTTTCATGGGCCTTATCCCGATTATGTGGTCTGTTGGAGCAGGAGCCGATGTGATGAAGCGAATTGCAGCCCCGATGATCGGAGGGCTTTTCACATCGTTCTTACTTGAACTCTTAATTTATCCAGTCGTATTTTATATTTGGAAAGAAAAAACGGATTTTCAAAAACAAAATGCAAACTCACAGGAGGTTATATGAAATTATTTTTTATCACGCTACTAATCGCAATTGGAGCACAACCAACACTTGCGGCGGACTCTAAAGTCTTTGATCTTCAAGTAACCGAAAAAGGTTTCGAGCCATCCACTATAGATGTGAAGCCTGGCACTTCCGTAACACTTAAAGTAACTCGCAAAACAGATGCAACTTGCGCAACTCAAATTAAAATTCCGTCCAAAAAAATTACGAAAGACCTCCCCCTCAATAAGCCTGTCAGTATTGATATTGGAAAACTTGAAAAAGGCGAAATTCGTTTTGGTTGTGGTATGGATATGATTACAGGACAGATATTCGTTCGTTAAAATTTACTACCTATCCAAATCACGCAATAAATCTCTCATCTGCTCAGTTTCTGCCTATTGGCTTGCGATATTTTTTTGCACAACTCCTAAATCGCGAGATAAGCAGGCCGCTAAGGATTACTCTCGCTTTAAAAAGCGTGAGATTTTGCGAGAAGGTGGTCGCTGCAAACAACCATCGCGCATAGTGGAAACATCAAATAAAGAGTCGAAGTTATCATGATCACCTTGAAGAAATCTCTGTATAAAATTTCCAAAATGGACTGCCCTTAGGAAGAGCGACTGATTTGTGCAATAGTTTTAGATTATAGGCTTCATTTGAACCATTCAAAAGTCTCAGTTTCAGGCGACTCAGCGATCTTAATAATTTCGGTAAGCTGAGTATTTGTCTTCCAATTATCGATCACTCGCCAGTGTTGACGATTCTTAATTAGCACGACTGCGAGTGCTTTAGGTTTTCAGAAACTTTTTCAATTGAAAACCTGTTGATAAAACCTTGTATATTTGGGCAGGCGCACCTACTCATTCGACCTTATACCCCAGTAAAACTAAGAACAAAGATCCTTTGCCCTATATCCGCCACAGGGCTTAGTATAGATCACTAACTACGGGGATGACATGGATCATACAGACAAAACACATAATCACGAACCTAAGGAAACCTCCCATATTGGAAAAGATCGTGATCACTGTTGTGATCACGAAGATAAACCTTCCGCTCCTACGGAGAAAATAAAAGCCAATTCCAATGAAATTTTGACCACATTCAAAGTCTCTAATATGGATTGTGCGGATGAGATTAAAGCGATTAACGAAGCTCTAAAAATTGAGGGCATTTTAAGAATTCAAGCAAACCTGATGTCTTCGACGGTTCAAATTGTTCATTCCCCTGAAGTTAAACCAGATTTTTTAAAGAAGCGCATCGAAACTACAGTTGTAAAAGTAATTACTGGCGACTTTAACCAAGCAAAAAACCAGAATAGAAATCGCGTATTATTGGTAGGCGCCTCCGGTCTGTTTTTGCTACTAGGTCTTTCTCTGAATTGGCTAAAAATAGAAGGCTATTTTGATGATATTCTATTTTTCATTTCGATTGCTCTAGGGGGAAGCCTTGTTTTCCCAAAGGCTTACGGTTCACTGATGCGAATAACTCTAGATATGAATGTGTTGATGGCAATAGCCGTCATCGGCGCTATTGCGATAGGCGAACACGCCGAAGCCTCGGCAGTTGTATTTTTATTTTCCCTCTCTGAATTACTTGAAAGCCTTAGTGTGCAAAGAGCGAGACGCGCGATTCAAGAATTACTAAAAATCACACCACAAAAAGCAAACGTAATTGGCGGTAATGGCGAAACCACTGAAATAAATATCCAAGAAGTTCAGATATCTCAAATGATCCGTGTAAGGGCAGGCGAAAGCATTCCTATTGACGGAATAGTAACAAGAGGGACCTCTTCTGTAGATCAGGCTCCACTCACTGGAGAATCAATTCCTGTTGTTAAGACAACAGGAGAGCCCGTATTTGCCGGAACAATTAATCAAGAAGGAAGTCTGGATATAAAAGTCACAAAGTCTTTTGGTGACACAAAAATATCACAAGTAATTAAATTAGTCGAAGAGGCCCAAAGCCAGAGAGCCGTTAGCCAAAAATTTGTCGATCGCTTTGCTCAAATCTATACACCTGCTGTTTTGGTATTGGCACTTTTAACATTTCTTCTCCCGCCCCTATTTTTTGGAGGCGTCTGGCATGATTGGCTTTATAAAGCATTAGTCCTGCTTGTAATAGCATGTCCCTGCGCCCTGGTTATTTCGACTCCAGTTTCTATTGTATCAAGCCTAACGGCTCTAGCAAAGAAAGGCGTCCTTGTAAAAGGCGGAGC
>JBFWYS010000318.1:0-5028 GCA_050186175.1 Pseudobdellovibrionaceae bacterium | reverse complement strand
TTATAAAAGATCAGAGATTCCGGATAATAACTCAGTGAAAACCGGCCGAAATCTTGAAGAAATTGCAGAACAGTCGGAAGCAGCGGGAAATGTCTGGCTTCCTAAACAGAAAAAGCAAGACCCAAAAGCCACGCAAACGAGAGTGATCAAAACTGCAAAGAGGAAAGCCGAGAAGACTGTCGTCAAAAAACCTGTAGTTGCAAAAAAGTCTGAAAAAATGACGAATGCCAAAGTAGATCCGCTTCCGCGTAAGAACAAACCTATGATCGCGACGAACAGTCGTTATGCGGTCAGCGGAACGGACTGGGTTTTCGAACCTCATCTTAACGGCCTACGCGCGCTCGCTGAAGTCGAAGGAAAAAGAGTTTTTTTCTATTCGAAGTCGGGCCTGCCTTATGAAAAAAAGTTTCCACAAATCGTTGAGGACCTTAAATCCCTGGACTGTACTGCCGTCTTTGACGGAGAAGTGATCACAAATAAAGGAAAACCTTTTTATGTGATTTACGATTTACTTTACTATAAAGGTAAAGATCTCCGAAAGGATTCTCTCAGGGAACGCAAGTCACTTCTCGAGCAACTTTCTCCAAGAGGAAAGAATATCGGAGTGATAAACAGATTGAAAAAACCTGAAGCGATCTCTGTCGCTAAAAACCTGAAGAGTTTTTATAAAGCAGGAACCAGTTCAGACTGGTTATTAGTTCAAACCTCAGCAACCACACCATTAAAAAAGAATGCTCGCGAACCGAAAATAGCGCCCACTAAAGTGCCTCTACCAAAATCTTCAAAAACAGCTCTCAAATTTCCTGCTTCGAATTTAGAAGAGGCACGGCTTACAAATCTTGAAAAAGTTTTTTGGCCAGAAGAAGGGATCACCAAAGGTGATTTGCTAGAATATTACAAATCGATCTCTGCGTATATTCTTCCCTACTTGCTCGACCGACCCGAATCTCTCAATCGACAACCTAACGGAATCGCGGCTCCCGGGTTTTATCAAAAAGATATGACGGGGCATATTCCGCGCTGGTTGAAAACGGTTCGGTATTTTTCGGAGTCTGCAAATAAATCGATCGATTATGTTCTTGTGCAAGACGAACGGAGTCTTTTGTATATCGTGAATCTTGGATGTATCGAAATTAATCCGTGGTTTGCGCGCATACAAAAACCCAATCATCCTGACTTTATGGTGATTGATTTAGATCCCGATGGAAATTCATTTGACCACGTTATTGAGATTGCCCATGAAGTGCATAAGATTTTGGATTCCGTTGGAGCTTCTAATTTTTGTAAAACATCGGGGGCTACAGGAATTCATATCGGAGTGCCAACCGGTGCGAAGTACAACTTTGATGAAGTCCGCGAGTTCGCGGAAATGGTTTGCCGAATCATTGCCAAAAAATATCCGGCAACAACAAGCATCGACAGAAATCCAAATCGCCGCAAAGGAAAGATCTATCTAGATTTCATGCAAAATCGCCGAGGCCAAACACTCGCATCTGCATACTGTGTTAGACCAAAGTCGGGGGCTCCGGTCTCGATGCCTCTCTCCTGGAGCGAATTAAAAATAGGTATAAAACCTATACAGTTTCACATGAAAAACGCATTGCATCTGATCTCAAAACGAAAAGATCCATGGAGGGGTGTTTTAGGAAGCCCGATTGATTTAGAAAAATGCCGCGCCACTTTGCTGAAAAAATATAAAGTCTAAAGTCGAGTCAACTCCCTGTCGATAAAGAAGAAGTACGACTTCAGGCGAGGTACAAAATGGCTAAGGCAACAGCGAAAGCAAAAAAAGTTGATCCTTTTAAGACAAAAAAAACGAAGACAGAAGCTTCGGATGCAAGCGATACAATATCGCCACCAAAAGAAGTTCAAGAAGCCATCGATGCTTTTCGCGAGTGTCAGGATCAAGCCAAACATTTTGAAGGTGAAGCCACTATTCACAAAAACACAGTGCTGAGTTACTCAGAAGAAGAATATGCACAAAGGCTGATCGGTGGCAAAAATACATCCTTCAAGGTTCTCGGCGAAGAAACAATGGTCACGTACGTGGTCATGGAATCAAGCGCAGGATTAACTGACGAAGATGTAGAAGAGTTTGCAAAAAACTACGGGAAAACAGCTGCAGAAGATTTAATCGTGCGCGATTTCTCAAGTATCAAATTCGACGCAAAAGTTTTAGAAGCCAACTACGATGCAGTAGTTGAAGCCCTACAAACACTTCCATCAGACATTCTCGAAAATCTTTTCAAACCAATGCTAATGAAGGCCTCTCCAGGCGCGGCTGAGCGAGCAAAGCAATATGCAAAAAAACCGGATGATTTGCTTGAAATGCTGAAGGCATTGCGAATCAAAAATTATATCCGCTAATCAATTTTCAAAAGGTAAAGTCGACTTTTTGTGCCGATCTGCGTCGCGGCTTTTGGTGCTTATAACTTTTCTTTGTTGTCCACATCGTTGAGCCATCCATGAGCGGGTTCAATCCCGGCCTTCCTGGCCGGGACAGAGCGTTCCATGGACGGAGGCACGTTGCATAGCTATCACTGCTGTAAATAAAAAGTACGACGCACATGTGGAAAAAATGTGATTGCCACCTTTTGAAAATGCTCTTTTTAAGCATAATTTCCAGCGCAATTTTATTGATTGAAACCAAAGTCCGCGTTTATCCTCCTGCCGATGTTGCGGGCAGAGGGAGCCAGGGTTTTACCTGGTATATTTGAGGAAACCATTTTTTCTTCGAGACGGAGAGTCGTGTCGCGTTCAGTTTTTATTAAAGCTATGCATCCGAAAACAGAGATCAGTCCAACAGTGGCTTCAGTTGAAAAAATTCTGAAGGCAGGTTGGGTCGGACAAATGAAAGTTCATGGGCACCGAGCACAGATTCATTTACCCGCAGATCCCAACGAGGAAGCGATTGCTTATAATCGCCAAGGCCGACCTCATAAAAAACTTTTGCCTGATGAGATCGTTCAAGAGTTACGTCGCATTTTTCAACCGAAAGAAGGTTGGACTGTGATCGATTCTGAATGGCTTAAACCTGAAAACAAACTTTTTGTTTTTGATGTTTTAAAACTCGACGACAAACTTTTAAGAACAATGACCTATTCGGAAAGATGGAAACTTCTCCCGAAACTTTATATCTCTCCAAATGTCCAAACTCTTCCGCTTTTATCTACTTCCGCAAAATGCATGGAGGTTTTGGCGCGCACAGAAGAATACATCGAAGGTCTGGTTTTTAAATCTCTCAACACAAAGGGTTTCGAAGACTCTTCTATTGTTCGTTGCCGTAAACGTCCAGCTCGTCCTAGTTAATCTCACCGTCAAGAAGTGTTCCTTTTTCTCCGAAAAGTAATTCGGAGGAACCCCCATGGCAAAAATTCGTATTGGCATGTCCGGATGGACATTCGATGGCTGGAAAAACGATTTTTATCCTAAGGGTCTGGCCGCTAAAAAGGAGCTCGAATACGCGAGTCGAAAAGTAAATTCCATCGAAGTGAATGGAACTTTTTATGCACTTCAGAAGCCACATACATTTCAAAAATGGTATGACGAAACTCCTGAAGATTTTGTCTTTTCAATAAAAGCCCCACAATACATCACGCATGTGAGAAGACTGAAAGAAGTTGACGAGGCCGTGGCCAATTTTTTTGCGTCTGGAATTTTCCGCCTTAAAGAAAAACTCGGCCCGATTCTTTGGCAGTTTCCACCGAATGTCGCTTTAAAAGATGATCGTTTTGAGAAGTTCCTAAAACTTCTTCCCTACAATTCAAAAAGTGCAAGTGAGCTCGCAAAAAAACACTCCGAAAAAATGGAAGGCCGCAATCATGTTGATGTTCATGCCGATTTTCCGATTCGTCATGCATTTGAATTTAGACATGCAAGCTTTTTAAATCCTGACTTTATCGAGCTCTTGCGAGCACACGGGGTTGCGATTGTATTTGCTCACTCGGGAGAAAAATCTCCGTATACAGAAGATTTAACTGCAGATTTCGTCTATGCACGCATGCACGGCCAAGAAAAGATGTTCAAAAAGGGATATACCGACAAAGTTCTCGAGTGGTGGTCCGAAAGGGTTTCTCTTTGGAGCCAAGGTAAACAACCTGCCGATGCACTTTGCATTTCTTCTGAAAAGCCAAAATCTGTAAAGAGAGATGCCTTTATCTACTTCGATACTGAGGCTAAAGAGTTCGCCCCCTACGATGCTTTGAACCTCACCAAGCTTCTCGCTAATGAGGACTCTCCTAAGAAAAAAACAAAAGCTGGGTAACCAAAAACCACAGCGATTCGGCGGCGCTCCAATTTCACCTAAATTTTTACATTCACAATTAAAATAATAATCTTCTTATTGAGATTCTAGACTAAGCGTGGCTTACTCCCAAAAAGATATGAATAAGTCAATTTACCGTTTGATGGCGGGATTTCGCAAATTTCGTGAGAAGTACTTTCTTCAGGATGATTTGGAGAATTCCGTTTATTATCGTTTGGCAAATTCGGGACAAACTCCAAAAACTCTTTTAATTGGTTGCAGTGATTCGAGAGTGGATCCTGCAATTTTGACAGGAGCTGCGCCCGGTGAACTTTTTGTAGTTCGAAACGTCGCGAATTTAGTTCCGCCTTATGAAACTGGCGGAAAATTTCATGGTACTAGCTCTGCGATCGAGTTTGCGGTCATTAACTTAAAAGTCGAAAACATCATTGTTCTCGGACACAGACAGTGTGGGGGAATTCGCGCCCTCATGCGAGGCCCTTCAAGTGCGCAAGATAGTTTCGTCGACAAATGGATGAAAATCGCAGCCGAAGCCAGAAATAAAGTTCTCATCGAACATGCTTCTGCAGATGAAGAAACCCGCTGCCGCTTCGCCGAAATGGAATCCATCCGTGTTTCTTTAAAAAACCTTCGTACATTTCCTTTTGTTCATGAAGCCATCGAAGCAAAACAACTGACTCTTATTGGCGTCTACTTCGATCTCGAAGAGGGCCAGCTCTGGGAATGCGACGATAACTCCAAAGAATTCAGACAACTGATTATTT
>JBFWYS010000317.1:0-5030 GCA_050186175.1 Pseudobdellovibrionaceae bacterium | reverse complement strand
ACCACGTAACTCGACGCCCATTGTTTTTGAGTTGATACCGTATGCATTTGCGGCATCCGGGCGAAGCTTGATAGAAAGCTCAGGTTTGCCGGGACGAGCGTTAGACTCCACGTCCTTAATGCGCTTGTCCGCCTGCATAAACATAACCAGTTTTTCGCCATATTCTTGAACTTGTTTTTGGTCAGAGCCCACTAGGTTCAAGATGATGGGCTGCCCACCCATTCCTCCTGTGATGTCATAGTCCTTCACAACAAGCTTTGCGTCTGCAAATTCCTTCAAATCATTACGAATAACCTCTTTGAATTGCGCTGTTGTCATACCTCGCTCTTTGCCGGATTTGAGAAGGACAAACAACTGACCTTTATTCGCCTCTCCGTTAAACCCACCAACGATCACAGGTGCTAATTCAATATTTGAATGCCTTTTAACGATCTTTTCGATTTTCTCGGCAACCTCTTGGGTTCCATCCAGGCTTGCTCCAGGAGGAAGTTCGAAGGTGAGAACAATCTGTCCATTATCCATTTCCGGTGTAAACGCATTTGGAACTTTTTTAGCCATTGCGATTCCAATTGCAAACACAACAAGGCTACCAACTAGGGAAACGATTGGTCGCTTAGTGACCCATACAAGTAGGTTTCCGTACCAATTCTCAAGGCCAGTTTGAAATCGATCAAACCACCTTAAAACCGCTCCAATAGTTTTTGAATAAACCGTTTGAGAGGCAGGCGTATCGTGTTCATCGTTAACAAAATATGCAGATAGCATTGGGATCAAAGTTAGTGCTACGATGAAGCTAATTGCCATTGAGAAAGCCATGGTCAAGCCAAACTCTTTTAAAAACTGACCAATGGTTCCTTGCATGAATCCTACAGGAACGAAAACCGCAATCACGACTAAAGTAATTGCGAAAACTGAAAGCTGAAGTTCTTTGGTTCCCTGCTCCGCGGCTTCTTTCGCCTCGTTCCCATCCTTCATCCGCTTGTGAATATTCTCAACAATGACAATTGCATCATCCACTAAGAGACCTACGGCCAAGCTCAATGCGAGCAGCGAGATGATATTGATGGAAAATCCGGCCCAGCCCATAAGGTTAAAAGCTCCGATAAGAGAGATCGGAAGAGCGAGAGCCGTAATAAGGGTGATTTTCAAATCTCCCAAGAAAAAGAATACCGTGAGAACCGTTAATACGATGGCTATCAAAATCGTCTCATAAACGTCACTGACATTATCGCGGATCATTTTACTTCCGTCGATTACGGTTCGAAGCTTTCCCTTTGTGGTCCCAGCCGCGAGTTCGACGTTGATTTTTTCAACCGCAACGTTGATGTCGTCAACCACCCTGATTGTATTCGTGCCCGATTGCCGAAAAATAAACATAAAGAGGGATGGCTTTCCGTCAATAAACGTGCGGGTCTTCTCATCTACAACCGTATCGACGACTTTACCCACCTCTCCCACTTTGGTGGGGACTTCGTTGCCATATAGGTTAATCAAGATGTCAGATATTTGTGTAACTGACTCAAACTCTCCAAGACCGCGAAAGGATAGCTCCTTGTTGCCCATATTAACTTTGCCGCTAGGTATGTTTTCACCGGAAGCACCAATTTGAGCCGCCACCTGAGAAACAGACATTTCTCTTTGACGTAGTCTTTCGCGATCCAAAAGAACTTGAATTTCGCGTTTGCGGCCGCCATAGATTTCAACAGCCCCGACGTTATTCACCTGCTCGAAGCGCGGCTTAATAAATTGATCTGCAAGATCGAATAGCTCCGCCTGTGGAAGGTCCCCCGTAAGAGCCAAGATCAAGACAGGTTGGTCGGCGGGATCAAGGCGGCGAATGATTGGCTCTTCGATCTCAGTTGGCATTTTACCACGTGAAAGATTAACTTTATCCCGAACCTCCTGCTCGGCGCGATTTATATTCACTCCAGATCTAAATTCAGCGACCACTTGGCTGACGCCCTCAAGGTTCTTTGAAGAAAGACGTTTGAGTCCGGCAATGGATGAGATCTGCTCTTCCAGAGGACGACTGACAAGGGTTTCGACTTCCGCTGGCCCAGCTCCAGGATAAACAGTAATTATAGCGACAACCGGGACGTCAACATTGGGAAATAAGTCTACGCTCATTGATCTGAAGGAAGCAAAGCCACCAATCATAACTGCCAGCATTACACACACAACAAGAACTGGATTTGTGATCGAAAAACGTGCGAGATTCATTTTATTGCTCCTTGCCTGCAGAACTGGTTTCGTAAGCTTTAATACCTGATCGCAGTGTTAGAAGTTGTGCTGCAATCTGAGTGCGAATGACTTCAGCTTGAGACTGGTCTTGTTCAAAAAGAAGAACTTGATAAGTAGTCGCGCGGCCCTGCCTGAATCGGGCTTTCTCCTTATCCAGCTTTGCTTTCTGGGCGACAACGAGCTTGTCCGCAAGTTCGAGAGACTCTTTTGAGTCTTGGAGCATCTGTCCCAGAAGCGCCCAATCTTTTTCCTGAGCGAGCTGTTTGTAGCTGTATTGTTCGCGTTGAGCAATCTCAGAAAGTCTTGCGCCTGAGCGTGCTCTGCTGGAGGATGCTAAGTCGAGGGGAACATTCAGACGAATCCCGATGACCTGGCTACCACGATCACCACCATACACATGGGAATTCGCATCTGAAGCCGAGTCGTAGCTGCGGCCGTTGAATGCATAAGAACCAAAAACGTCGAAAGTAGGCTTGTTTCTTTCCTCAACAAGTTTAGCGTTAGCAACCGCTGCCTCCGTTTGGGCCTCAGCCGCCAGCACATCATATCTATCCGATGGGCGCTTAGCTGGAGCAGAAAGTTTACTGAGCTCTAAGTAAGGAATGGGATCAAGTGTTTCTGGAATTTCATCAGAAACCAGATTTCTTTGAGCATTGAAGTTCTTTCGGGCCGCTTGCTCCTCGCTAATGGATTTTCTTAATTCAAGTTTCCTAGCGGCGACTAAAGCTTCCGCTTGAAGTACGTCGCTATCTTCGCCTAGCCTCATACTTGATTTTTTACGAACATAGTTGAGAATCCCTTCTGCGGAACTCAATGCTCGTTCCTGCGTTTTCACTATCTCTCGCTTGGCGACAAGTGACCAATAGGAGTTCTCCGCCTCAATTTCGTAGGCCGTCAGCTGTGCTTTTGATGCATATTCCTCGGACTTGTTTCCAAAAATGATGAGGCTTTGTTGCGCGCGATTAGTGCGACCGAAACCATTTCCCCAAAGAGGCATTGAAAGCTCAAGGGTGGGGTTAACGTCATAGTAGTCATCTGGGGCACCCAAGCCGGGGAGGCTGGAGTTTACATATTTTGTTCGAGCGAATTGATAGTACAGCTTTCCCTGAAGACCGAAACTGAACTGCTGCGCTAGCCCCAGAGAGTACTTATCGGCCTCAACCCGATCGTATCTCAACATGGCGGGATTGGACTGCTTTCCGTCAGCAGCAGTTGTTCCTTGGGCGAAAAGACTCGGCCTAAACAAGAGATTCGCTTCAGCCATTTTATCGTTTGCGGCATCAGCGTGTTTTTTTGCTGCCGACAATCCATTGTGGGATGAGCGTACTTGATCCAGAAATTCTGATAGTGTGAGGGCGTGACTAATCTCAGATCCTAATGAGAGTAAAATTGCAATAATTGATGGTAAAACGCCCTTCATAAGTTCAGTTCCTCCGGGAGCCAATTTAAAAGTCTCGCAATCGCGCATTGACATTCTTATCGGATGTCTTATATTTTTTTAAACGATTGATTATATTTTAAATATGACATACCTTTTAAAAGTAATCAATCGTTTAAAATATGAATTGAGCGGCGAAGGAACTGTCTAAAATTGAGGCAAAAAGAGATTCCATGACTCCAAAGGATACAAACAAAAAAGAGCCCGGCTGGAAGTCGGATGCAACGAAGGCCAGGATCCGAAAGGCTGCATTGGAAGTCTTTGCCAAGAAAGGATTTGCGGGTTCTTCAACCCGCATGATCGCAAGCAAAGCTAGAACCAATGTTGCGCTCATCTCTCGGTATTTTGGAGGAAAGGAACAACTTTTCAAGGACATTGTCCGACAAAAAACTGAAAATCTAGTCAGGGGTGAACTTGATTATCCAACTCAAGATTCGCTTAGGAAAGAAGCCGGAGAGTTCATAGATTCGATGTTTCGTAGTTTGGAAGCGAATTTGGACTTCTTTCGGATCGTTGCAAGTCAATCTATGATTGATCGAAAATTTTCTATTTTCCTAAAGGAGGCTATTATCCTCCAAGAGGACGAACGTCTAGTCGCTCGCCTCGTTCGCTTAAAAGAAAATAATCTTGTTGGAGGAAATATCTCTCCCCGTGATCTAGCGCTGAACATCGTGACCTTTGTTACCGGACACGTATTTTATAGCTTCCTTCTTTTCGGGGGATCGAAAGTGACTTTGAAAGAAAGTGTCGAGAAGTTTCTAGACCTAATATGTGGCGCCACAAGCGGTTATCGGCCAGAGGTTCAGAGCCTAAGGAGAATTCAAAATGAAAATGAGTAGATGGTTAGGTTTAATATCCGGAGTTTTAGCAATCTGCCCGGCATGGGCTCAGGATTCCGTAGCAACAAAGCTGAGTCTTGATGACTATCTTAAGCAGGTAGGTGCTAAAAACGGAATATATAAAGGTGCCGAGATAAGCGAGGAGGCCGCTGAATTGAGGAAGGAGGAGTGGACGCTTCTAACTTCCCCGTCGCTATTCGGATCGGCTCAACGTTTTAAGGATGAACGAGAGGTAAGTTCTCCGACACTGCAAGGAAATGAGACAACGGTAGATACGTATAGTTTGGGTGTAAGTCAGCAAACACGATTTGGTCTTTCGGCAAAGCTTTCTTACAATTACAACGATACGACAGTAAATGGTGCAAACCCCTCGTTTCTTGCTGAACCACATTTTTTTACTACGGGTCCTTACTTAGAGTTAACACAGTCCTTGGGTAAAAACGGGTTCGGCGGTGAAATTCGAGCAACGCAGAAATTGCAGGCGGCGCAGGCGCTGTCTGCGAAATATTTGG
>JBFWYS010000316.1:0-5031 GCA_050186175.1 Pseudobdellovibrionaceae bacterium | reverse complement strand
GAGTTTGAGTCGTACTTGCATCGGCAAGCATCCTCTGAACTTCAGTTGCAGAACACTTATGATCGCCGTCATTCAGCCGTCGATACGTTCCCGTCAGAGGATTTCCGTTAATGAAAATCGGCCGGTGAGATCGATCAGCTCGCGGAATTTTAATAACAAGAACCGTGCGCCCGTCACCAACATCGTCACGCGAAATGCTTGATTCACTTAAAAGGTTCGCGTTGACTTTGTTTGTGTTCCCCAGATTGCTCCAAAGATCTCTCTCAACCTGTGCGGAATCCACTAAACCTATTGCACGAAACCCACCGCCGGAAGTCTCTTCAACGCCCATAACAATATACCCGCCGCGAGAATTCGCAAACGCACTGTAAGTGGGCCAGAAATCTGATGGAAGAGCGCCGCGCCCATTGGCGCCTTGAGCGGCCTTAACTTCCAGGTCCCACGATTCAGTCAAAGTTTCGATCTGTTCAATAATGTTCATATCTGCTTCATCCAAGACGTTACTTTTCCAGGAAGGTAGCACTATTCACAACACAGAGCAACGCAACTAAGTCGATGCACACGTCAAAAACAACTTTTGGAGGGCATAAGGCTTCAAAGAATTTAACAGGGAGCAATATGAAAACTTTAACAATAGCAAAGCACAAGGGCGGTGTCGGCGCATCGACGCTGACATGGGCCCTATCATCAATCTGGTCTGAGACGCTAAAAGTGTTAGTGTGGGATTTCGATCCGCAGGGCACACTTTCTATGGCTTTCTGTGGGTCATCACAGCCCACTGGCTACGAGGTTTTATCAGGTCAATGCACAATCGAAGAAGCAATTGCCAACGTCTTACCAACCTACAATCAAAACCTAAAGGTGGTCCCAGCGTCGGGAATGCTCGCGCGGCTCGATGTAGAAACTGCAAGTCGTTTTGATCGCGCCCATATCGTGACCGATGCACTCGAAAGATTAAAAAGTGAGTTCGATCTCGTAGTGATGGACACGCCACCTGCAGAAGGTTCAGTTCTTACAATCGGTCCGCAAGTAGCTTCAGACTTCGTCTTGTTACCGTGCTCTTGCGACGATGCGAGCTTTCAGCAAGTGCCGCGTTTTCACAAAACCGTCGAGGTATTGAAACAGCGCCTGAATCCAAAGCTTAATCTACTGCCGTTCGTGGCGAATCTTTACGACCACAGACAAATAATGGATCGAAAGGTTCTGTTAGCACTTCGCAGTAGCTATCAGGTTTTTCAAACTGTCATACCGAAACGAGTTTCGATCAAAGAAGAGATGGCCAACGGCATACCATGCACCAACCTAGAGATGCGAGATTTAGCATCTGAGATTCTGGAGAAAATATGAAAAAGTACGAGCCAAGACAAAAAACCCTGGAAGAAAAGCACCACTTGGAAGGACAGCCAGGTAGGGATCACCAAGCGCTGATTTTACCTCTGTCAGTTATCAGACTCGAGAACAACATAAGACGAAATCTAGAGGATCTTGGAGAGCTTGTCGAAAGCATTAAAGTGCACGGGCTCCTGCAACCTTTGGTTATTCGCAAGGAGCAAGGTCACTTCACACTCATCGCTGGGTACAGACGCTACAAAGCATTGCAGACGCTTGGTTTAAAGGAAGCGCCCGTTAGGATTCAAAACGTTGATGAAAATACGGCGCAGGTGTTGCGTTTGATCGAGAACATCCAGCGCCAAGAATTGAGTGGCCCAGAGGAAATCATCGCGACCTATCGACTTCTGTCAATGTTTTCAAATAGTCAAACGGACTTAGCGCGAGCGATTGGGAAAAGTAAGACTTATGTGAGCCGATGTCTCAAGGTGATTGAGGTCTTGGGACTTGAAAAAGTTGCGACGTCGCAACTTTCCAAGAGCCTGCTATTTGAGGTAGCTGATAGCAAGGAACCGCAGGCTTCGCTTGCAAAGCTACCTCAAGAAGAAAAACCAACAGTGGCAGCAGTAAGGCAAGGGGTGGAAAGAAAATCCTCTGGCGCCCTTCCGGGCGGCCGGTACGTCAATCAAGCTTTGCAGTTTAGAGAAAGTAAGAATGCGAATTCATTTTCTTTACGCGTGAACTTTGATGCCGAGAAAACTCCTGCGGGCACGAAGGAACTCATCATCGAAAAGTTACAGGTAATCATCAAGAAGCTGAGGTCGTGATGACACAGCTTCTCAAAGTCCACAACAACTTTTAGAGGGAGTAATGAAGTGAGAAGCGAAGAAAGACCAGCGATTTTGTCAGAGACAGTCAAGAGTATCATTTCTGAATAATGGAAACAAATAAGCCCCTAAGAAGGAATAAGTTCAGGTGCGACAACAAGTGAGTTTAATTTTTCACACAGGACCATTTCGGGCTAAGTTCTGCTGAAACAAAAGTGCAAACTTCAATCTCATCTAACATTTTTTATGTGTATTTCAATTTTGTCTTCGCATTGACGAATTTCTATGATGTCCATTACATATCCTTGGACATCAAGGCATTTGTAATAATTTGGCTTTGCAATCGGAACAAATCGGCTTGCCAATCGTCGAAGACGTGACTCCATTACCATCAGAACAACAACGGAATTATCGTCCATGCCAAAAGCATCTTCAATTTTTTGAAACTCATCATCTGGAATTTCAATCATAAAGTCGCCTGCAGCCAAAGTGTTTTCGTCAATCGTGCGAACTACCCCTTCTTTATTCCCAGCATTTGCGAATTCTTCCAATTGAGATATAGACTTTTGAACGGTTGGATTTTTTAAAATTTCCAAGAGTTTTTTTTCTAGAGACGAGTAGTCTTGAAATTCAAATATTTCATCTCCCCACCTTATGGTAACTTTGTTATCTAAGTCGATCCAATATGTAAACAAATGAGCCGAATAGACTGGGCGTCCCCGAACCCTAAATTCAACATTATGCCGGACTCCTCGATTTTCTCCGAGGTCGTCTTGTGGTTGATCTACAAAATACACTAGCTCGCCGCTCAACTTGCGTTCTCCAATGTAATTATCTAAAGCCGCCCTCATTTTATTCATGGTGTAGTCTCCAAAAAGTCTGCATGATATCGAACTTTTAATTCAATCGGCAAGTGATCTCCAAAACGGCCATCGACCACCATCGGTGTAACTAGGGAGCTAGAACTTTTCAACAAGGGAGTCTTATTTAAATTATCAATGACTCTTACACTATTTGTTTCATAATGATCCGCAAGTTTCGGGCTAAGTAGAACTTGATCAATTAATTTCCAAGGTGAGGGAGCGCCTCTAAATAGAAAGGTGCCTTTGGGGTTTAAAAGAGTGATGTTTGCATGAGCAGCATTGAAAAAGCGCATGTACTCCTTGTGATTATGAATAACCTTTCTGCTATTGGTTACTGCAAAATAATCATCACTAGAAAAAAAAGTTTGATGCAATGACATAACTCGATCAGTGGGCTCCATATTGAAATCACCCAGAATTACTTGTTTTTCGTACCAAGCGCCGACCCAATTATGGCGCAGAGTTCCCATATAATCTTGGGCATCAGCGTGTCTTATGGCCGGGTCTGGTTGGCTTCGGGCATCAAGCAAGTGTACTCCAATTACGCCGAGTTTATTAAATCCAAATAACTTGGATTCTAAAACTACTGCAAAAATTCGAAGGTCAGCATGTTGTTCAGATGTCCGAACCTCAATTCCTTCTGAAATGATAAAAGCACCGTGGGTGCCCAAGGCACTATTATGTTGAGAGTTATTTGGCTGGATGATGCAAGCTCCATTTTGATTGGCAGGCAAAGATGGCGGCAACTCGCTGATCCAGCAGACAATTGGCTCTTTATGCCAAGCGTACTCATTCATCACCATCTCAATAAGCCCTGGTGTTTTTTGAACATTCCAAGTCAGAAATCGTATGTTAGTCACTACGGGTCCCTTGCTGATATCTCAATCCATCTTCGAGCGAACGCTTTCAAATTTCATTACTACAGACTCTTTGTATCCAAAGTAAGCGAAACTGCGACAGAAGTCATCTCCCGCCCCATGGATCTTCGTATAGAATCTTATGATTTTGAGAAGAAACAGCAGTCTCGGTGTCCTTATAGGCAAGGCAAATTTCACTCCAATCCGGGTATAAGTTCCATAAGAAGAAAATATTTTTAGCGCAGGAGCAATTCAGCTTTTGCTAATGCCGCGATTTGCGGAGAAGGACGTATTGTGGAAAAAGAGCAAACAGCACAGGTAGCAAGTAAAAAGGAAGCCAAGAATGTAAGGGCAAACGAAGCTGAGTTCTCATGGAAGAACTTCGCGATAAACTTAGGCGTCAAAGCGGCTGAAGGCTTCGTATATGCTGGTGCAGGCGTTTTACTCGGAGCTGCAGTAGCATCAATGCGACGTCAAGATAATGGGAATTATGCGGACAACGTTTTGCCTCTAAAAAAATCCGCTAATGGATAAATAGAAGCGCCGGCCACGGATGGCGGCAGCGCTTCCGTTTGGACGTAAAATCATTTCCTTGCTCTAAAGAACAGCTTTCATTCCAACCACTTACAAATCGTATTTACGTCTACACGTAATACATAACGCCTGCACAGAAAATTCTTCGGCAGGGCTTTCCCTAACCCGATGAGATTAGTGGAGTTTAATTATGAAAAAACAACAAAAGCTCGTTTGCACGAGAGATGTGCTTTCAAAACAACTGAAGGCGAAGGGAATGACAATTTCGCAATTGTCCCGCGCATCCGGTGTGCCAAATTCAACGCTAGCGCAATGGAGTAGCGGCGTAACGCCGAAAAACCCTTCGCAGGCCCTTGCGGTTGCGAATGTGTTGGGGATCTCACTTCATTTTTTTCTATTTGGCGAAGAGGAGCAAGCTTCGGATCTAGAGGCTCTTGAGACTGAGTTAGTGTTAGAGGGACTATACAAATTATCTCTACAACGCGTGATCATTAAGAAGAAGGAATAAACTGGAGGATCATTATGGCATTTTTTATTGGATGGATCATAGGCTGCATTATTGTTGGAGCTCTGGCAAGCAACTGGAAAGGGCGTGACCCCTGGGGCTGGGGAATTATGGCC
>JBFWYS010000315.1:0-5042 GCA_050186175.1 Pseudobdellovibrionaceae bacterium | reverse complement strand
CTTGAAAGCGCATTGAGTTTAGGGGCAAATCGGATAGCCACATCTCCGCTTGAAAGAGGCCGTCCCCAAAAACCAAGTTCTTCTAACAAAAATCGAAGACCTGGTCTTTTTGTATGGGCCAATTGATAAAGACCATGTTTTACCAAAGGGCGATTTTCTGCAATCAAAGGAACCATATCTGTAAGAGTTGCGATAACAAAACAGTCAAGAACTTCTTTTAAACTAAGATCAGCATCGCTGGCCATACCTTCGTTGATCATTTCTCTTTTGATGGCCCACAAGAAATAAAAAGCAACTCCGGCACCCGAAAGATGCCCCAATTGAGAGCCACATCCGGGCTTATTAGGATTAATAATCGCATAGGCCTCGGGAAGAGTTTCTCCGGCAAGGTGATGATCTGTAATAATCAAGTCGATCTCGACTTCTTTAGCTTTTCTTCCGGCATCAATGGCAGTGATTCCCACGTCGATCGAAATCACCAACCGCACGTCCTGCTTAGCGAGCTCCTCCATGACAGAAGCATGGAGACCGTAACCTTCAGAGAGTCGTTTTGGTTGGTAAAAAACAAGATTCGTAAATCCAAGTTTTTCTAAACCAGTTTTAAAAAGCGCGAGGCCCGAAGTTCCGTCCAAATCAAAATCCGCATAAATACAAATTTTTTGATTTTCTTTTTTTGCCTTAAGAACTCTTTCTACTGCGACATCCATTTTATCTAAAAGAAATGGATCCCGAAGCGAAGATAGCTTTGGAGAGAAAAAAGCTTCCAAATCCGATGTATCCATCTCGCGTTTTGCCAAGACTTCCAATAAACTCTTTGGAATCGCAAAATCACTCTGAGATTGAACCGGCTTAAGACTCTCCTTCTGCCGCCAAGTCGACTTCATCCGATCTCCTGGCCTAGAAAGTTATGATCAATAAAATGGTAAACAACCGACGAAACTGGAAGAATCAGGCTCAAAAGAATAAACTGTGCATCTAAAAATGCCGGCAATAACCCTACGGCACCGAAACTCCACCACAACACAAAAGCAAGAAAAACTGGAAGAAATCCGATTAAGCCTTTCCACCAAGCCCTCTGCTCTGTTGAAAACTGCTGACAAAAAATCAAACAGTACAAAACCGCCATGGCCAAAAACAAAATTCGAACCGCAGAAGCTCCCGCACCCGTTAATACAAAGCCGATACCTAAGTAAGCTGAAACGGCCAGACCAAAAAGGACAGTTCGGGCCAAATTCAATTTCAGAAATACTAAAATTGAAAGTCCAAGAACAAAACCGGCTACCAAAAGTAATTCCGCTGCAGATAAACTCATTTAGCCCCCATTAGGCTCGAACTTGCGATCGTATAAGAAATTCCGGCCGACAAAAACAACAAAGCCAAAGTTTGTGGCCAAGTGTTCATAAAAATAACTAATGCAGCAAGAAAACAGCACGCAGGCAAAATCCATTTCGTTGCGATTAAAGTTTTTGAGGTGTACTTCAAACTTCGCTCACGAAAAAGTTCGCTTGGAATTAACACCGCACCCAGACCTAAACAAATCACCGCAAGAATCGCTAAGAGTCCCATCGGAACAGAGAAAAGTCCCAAGAACCCCAAAGCCCCAAGAAGCCCGGCAACAGCGTAAAATAAATTTCCAAAACTTGCGCTAAAATCGAATCGATTGGCCGTGAGCGCCGCAAAAATAAAAGCAAACGCTACAATTCCCAGGAAAATGATGATTTGTAGGGAACCAAACAGCGGAGACCGGCCTTGTTGCGATCGAATGACCGGCAGTTGCGCCAAACTTCCTGAGTCTATGAGAGCCGCCCAATCGGCCGCTTCCTTACGAACCTGCTCTTGAGACCGTCCCGTCCAACTCCACGAAAATTCATTTGGAAAAGCACCCGCTTTGACATTCAAACTATGCAGAACCAACCCATCTACGATAAAAAGAACTTCTCCGTCTTTAGTGAGCTGTTTATTGAGTTCGCTTAACATCTGAGAGTCTAGTCTCACTTGAATCCCAGCTTGCCCCGCTTTAATTAAACTAGAAGCAGACCGAACTGGCGACTGAGCCTTAGAAAAACTGACTGGCGTTTCAAAAATTACCGGAGTTAAACCCACATCGAGGCTCGCTGCATTTGGATCACGGGCAAAAGCAATTTGCGGATTTCCCTGCAGCGCTTTTATTCTTTCAGTCGCGTGAATATAAAACCCGAAAAAATAATCCGACGGTTTTACTTGCACGGTGGAAAGAGCTTGGCTGATCAAATCACGATTCGGAATTTCGGTAGAGCGGTAGGCAAAAAAAACTTTGCCCGGAGTCAGCATAGTGTGAGTGAACGGCGCTGAACCGCCTTGTAAATCCTTTTGCGGAATACTGAGTTCAAAAATAGGTCCTGATCGCAAAAGCTGCGCATTCGGGAGATTCATGTTCAGACGTTTTCGAATTACGCCTTCGGCTTCACTCAGAAGATCCTGATTTTCAGTTGCAAGTTCAAATTGAAATATTCTTCCGCCAGAAAATTCGAAACCCCAGTTCGGATGACCTAAGATTTGAAATTTTGAATCGGTGGCTCCCAATATAGCGAGAGCCCCAAAGAGACAGAGGATGGTGAGAATCCAAAAACGCTTCATTTAAGAGCTCTTTTCTGACTAGGCTTTTTTAGGAGTCATCTCTTTTTTAGTGGTTGCTTCTTTTTCAAAGACGGCCTGCGACGAAGCGATTTGGGTTTTTAGAATTTTAATACGAACACCGTCAGCTATTTCGAGAGTCGCCACTTTTTCTGCAAGACCTTCGATTTTACCAAAGATTCCTGTAGTTGTGATCACAGAGTCACCTCTTTTTAATTCATCAAGAAACTTAGCATGGGTTTTTTGTCTTTTGCCTTGAGGCCGAATCACGAGGAAATAAAAAATACCGATCATAAAAATGAAAGGTAAAAACATCTCGATTGAAGATGGTTGCCCCGGAGCTCCTGCTGGAGTTTGGGCAAAAACAGAAACAGTTGAGAAAATAGAAATTAAAATGATGGACAATTTCGACACGAAGCCTCCTCGGGTTGTTGTTAAAGCGCCCATAATCTAATAAATCTGCGGTCTGAGAATCAACAAAAGTTCGCGAAAACACAGAAGATGCGCGCCGCTCTGAAAGGTTTTAGCCCTTCGAGTCGTTCTTAACAAAACGCGTAAGACAAAAATCTCTAAATTCTTTCCATTTTCCAGCACGAATCGCCTCGCGCGAACGCTCCATAAGTTTCATGTAAAAGTAGAGATTGTGAATGGTATTAAGGCGGGACCCGAGAATCTCACCGCTTAAAAATAAATGGCGAAGATAAGACTTTGAATAATTTCGGCATGTGTAGCAATCGCATTCAGAATCTAATGGAGATGCATCCTCTTTATATTCTAGGCGTTTGATACTGATCTTGCCCTGCCAGGTATAGATCGTGCCGTTCCGAGCCACTCGCGTTGGCAAGACACAGTCGAACATATCAATTCCGCTATCAACCGATAAAATTAAATCAAGTGGAGTTCCGACTCCCATCAAATAGCGTGGTTTATGCGCCGGCATTTCTGCGCCGATGACTTTTACAAGTTCATGCATGAGCTCAATTGGTTCACCTACGCTGAATCCACCGAGCGCATACCCTGGCAAATCAACGCTTGTGATTTGTGCCATTGAGTAGCGGCGCGACTCCAGATTAAGTCCTCCTTGCACGATTCCGAATAATAAACTCTCAGGGCGAGTCATCGCATTTTTAGAGCGCACGAGCCACCGATGAGTAAGGTCCATGCTTTTTTTGATTTCGTCTTCAGTTGCCGGATATTTGAGACACTCATCAAAAGCCATAATGATGTCAGAACCGAGATCCATTTGGATTTGCATGCTGCTTTCTGGTGAAAGAAAACATTTTGCACCATCAAGGTGAGAGCGAAATTCGACACCCTCTTCACTCATTTTTCGGAGGTTCGACAATGAGAAGACCTGAAAGCCTCCGCTGTCTGTTAGAATGGGACCATTCCAATTCATAAATTTATGGAGACCGCCGAGCTTTTTAATTACTTTTTCATTGGGACGTAAGTGCAGATGGTAGGTATTTCCGAGAACGACTTGCGTTCCGCACTCTTTCAGTTCTTCGGGAGTCATGGCTTTAACTGTTGCTTTAGTTCCGACAGCCATAAAACAAGGGGTTTCGAATGAACCGTGTGCCGTTTGCAAGGTGGCTTGGCGAGCCTTACCTTCGGTTGCATAAATTGTGAATTTACCAAGATCTGAGGTAACAAGAGCCTTAGATTGAACTTCAGAATTTGTGTTCATCGACTAGCCGCCCGCGAACCTTCGTACATTATTTTTCCCAAACGCTTAAATCGCCATAACTAAAGAGCCGGAACTTTCGCTCAATCGCCCATTTATAGCAAGTTTTTACTCTTTCAAGGCCCGCAAAAGACGCTACCAGAGCTAACAAAGTGGATTTAGGCTGATGGAAATTTGTTAAAAGTACATTAACCACTTTAAAATCGGAGCCCGCTTCAGTCTCGCGCGGTTGCAAAAGCAAATTCGTTAAGCCTTGGTAGACGCCATCGTCTTGCCTATTTAAGAGACCACGGGGCACACTCTCTAGACTGCGACAGACAGTTGTTCCGAGAGCCCAGATTTTTTTACCTTTAGATTTTGCTGATTCAATTGCAGACCAAGTTGTTGCAGGAACTTCAACCCACTCGGGGTGCATTTCATGATGGTCCAAATCTTCTGCTGTTACTGGCAAAAAAGTTCCGAGACCTACGTGCAGGGTAACATAAGTAATTATGACGCCTTTTTCTTTTAAAAGTTGCAGATGTTCGTTTTTAAAATGAAGAGAGGCCGTAGGTGCTGCAAAACTGCCAGGTTTTGTGGCCCAAACAGTTTGATACCAGCTTTCATCGCTGGCGACGTTATGTCTTTCTCCTCTGGCTTTTTGAATGTATGGCGGAAGAGGCAGCTCACCGACTTTGGAGAAATAGACATCCGTGAGCGGTTTTGAAACTTGCACTTTTTGGGGTCTGCCCTTGGCAGCAAGTTT
>JBFWYS010000314.1:0-5047 GCA_050186175.1 Pseudobdellovibrionaceae bacterium | reverse complement strand
AATGCTCATTAAAGATTTTACTTTCACTTTATAAGGGGTTTTACATCTCAGTTTTTTGAGGTATACGACCCTTAGCGATTGGAGAAAACGATGGATACAAAGGCTTATTTTCAAGGATTAGTGGCAGAAGCAAGTCGCTTGGCCCACGTTAAAAATGTAAAAAAAGAAATCGAAAAACTTCGCTCTGAGGTTAAAAAAATTGATTTACATGCCGCGCTTCCAGCGTCTGCTATCAAAACAGTTTCAGATCTCAACAACCGTTACAAACTCCTAGTTAAAAACCTGGAATCCAAACAAAAACAGATTGAAAAAGAAGTGGCAAAAGCCATCACATCGGTCAAAAAATCAGCTAAAGACATCGAAAAAGCTTTAGCTCGCCTTCGCAAAGCCAAAAAGTCTAAGAAGGCCCCGTCTCGCAAAACCTCTAAAAAAACAGCAAGAAAAACCACTAAAAACTGATCCTGTAGAATGCTTAAATTCATGCCAGACTCATTTGACGCGACTGCGCCCACGCTTCACTCCTTTATCGAAGAAAATCAGTGTGTTAGTTTCCTCACAATTTGCTCCTGAAGCACTTTTTCGAAGGGAATGACATGTCTCAAGACACTCTCTTGCAACCTGAAACTCAAACTGGATTCAGTACTCCTCATGTTGTCCCCAATGAAATATCTTTTAAATTAGCTTCAGAAGTCCTTTTCGAAAGGGAAGACATGTCTCACAACACTCTTTTACAACTTGAAAATCACAATGAATTTAGGGCTCGTCACATCGGTCCTGATAAATCTGAAGTCAAATCGATGTTAGAAACTTTAGGTTTTTCAGATATAAATGAGTTGGTCCAACAGGCCATTCCAAAAAACATCCGCGATCAAAAGCCTTTCGAATTCGCAAATGCCCTGGGAAAAAAATATTCCGTCGGAAAAACGGAAGCTGAATTTCTTGGTGAGCTTCGAACCACGATGTCTGAAAATCAAGTTTTTGAATCTCTTATCGGTATTGGTTTTCACGACACGCTCACGCCGTCTATTATCCAAAGAAATATTTTGGAAAATCCAGCCTGGTATACAGCCTATACTCCCTACCAAGCCGAGATTTCTCAAGGACGCCTCGAAGCTCTCTTGAATTTTCAAACGATGATCAAAGATCTTACCGGAATGGACCTTTCAAATTCTTCGTTGTTAGACGAAGGAACGGCGGCTGCAGAAGCGATGGCGATGGCTCTAGCGATCAGCAAGAGGAAAGATTCTCCGGCTATTTTTGTTTCTAAGGGAATTCATCCGCATTCACTTGAAGTTTTACAAACTCGTTGCGAGCCGCTGGGCGTGCAAATCCACGTCGGGGATCCAGCTCAATTTGATTTTAGCAAAAATGTATTTGCTTGCTTCGTACAGTATCCGAACTCTGAAGGTTCGATCGTTGATTACTCAGAGTTTACAAAAAAAGCTCACGAGCATGGAGCCCTTCTTGTTGCTGCGGTTGATTTATTGAGTCTTACGCTTCTGACTCCTCCGGGAGAATGGGGCGCCGACATTGTGATTGGAAATTCGCAGCGCTTTGGAGTTCCACTCGGATTCGGCGGCCCCCATGCTGCTTTCATGGCGACAAAAGAATCTCACAAGAGATTAATGCCAGGAAGAATCATTGGAGTTTCGGTTGATGATGCTGGGAAACCGGCTTTACGTTTGGCTTTGCAAACCCGTGAACAACATATTCGCCGAGAAAAAGCGACAAGCAATATTTGTACGGCACAAGTTCTGTTGGCCAATATGGCATCCATGTATGCTTGTTATCATGGACCTACCGGACTTAAAAGAATCGCCGAGCGAGTTCAAAGACTGACGTTGATTTTGGCAGAAGGCCTACGCAAACTCGGTTATTCGGTTCCAACGTCGCCCGTGTTTGACACAATCACTTTTGACGTTGGTGCGGATAAATTTAAAAAGATTCAAGATCTCTGCACTCAAGAAAAAATCAATCTAAGACTTCTTCCACCTTCGCAATTTGGAATTTCGCTCAACGAAACTTCAACTCGCAAAACTGTTGAAAAACTTTGGAAGATTTTCTCAATGGGCGCATCTGTTAATTTTTCGATTGATACTCTTGATACTCAGGTGAAATCGAACCTTCCTGAAAAATTAGTTCGTAAGAGTGAGTATTTAACTCATCCTGTTTTCAATACTCATCACTCAGAAACAGAACTCTTACGTTACATTCATCTTTTGCAGCAAAGAGATATCTCTTTGGCTTACTCGATGATTCCTCTTGGTTCATGCACAATGAAATTGAACGCGACTTCCGAACTAATGCCTTTATCTTGGCCTGAGGTCGGTCGCATTCATCCGTTTGCTCCAATGAGCCAAGCTCAAGGTTATTTAAAGATGATTCATTTGCTTGAAAGACGACTCTGCGAAATCACAGGTTTTGCAGCTGTTTCATTGCAACCGAATGCAGGTTCTCAAGGTGAGTATGCGGGTCTTCTTGCGATTCGCAAATATCATCAGAGTCGCGGCCAGGGTGCTCGAAAAATTTGTTTGATTCCAAGTTCTGCACACGGAACAAATCCGGCTTCAGCAGTTATGGCAGGTATGGAAGTCGTAGTTGTAAATTGTGATGAACTCGGAAACGTTGACGTCGCAGATTTAAAAAAGAAAGCGCAAGAACACAAAAATGACCTTGCAGCCTTGATGATTACTTATCCTTCGACTCACGGAGTTTTTGAAGCGAGCATTACCGATGTTTGCAAAATTATCCATGATAACGGCGGACAAGTTTACATGGATGGGGCCAACATGAATGCGCTTGTTGGACTGTGCCGTCCTGGTGAATTCGGACCTGATGTTTCGCATATGAATTTACATAAAACATTTGCGATTCCACACGGTGGTGGCGGGCCAGGTGTCGGCCCAATTGGTGTGGCTGCTCATCTTAAAAATTTCTTACCTCGTCATTCAATGGTTCCAGAGGCAGGTCCCGCAACAGGAGTTAGCTCGACAACTTCGGCTCCCTGGGGAAGCGCAAGTATTCTTACAATTTCTCTTGGTTACATTGAGATGATGGGAGCTGAGGGTCTTCAGGAAGCAACTCAGGTTGCGATCTTGAATGCGAACTACATTGCGAAAAAATTAACACCGCACTATCCGGTGCTTTATAAAGGAACAGAGGGTCTTGTTGCTCACGAATGCATCATTGATGTTCGGCAATTTAAGAAAACTGCGAACATTGATGTTACAGATATCGCAAAGCGACTTATCGATTATGGGTTCCATGCACCTACAATGTCATTCCCGGTTGCGGGAACATTGATGATCGAGCCTACCGAGAGCGAAGCAAAAGGTGAACTCGATCGTTTTGTTGATGCAATGATTGCGATTCGTGAAGAAATTCGCGCTATTGAAGATAAAAAAATGCACGAGGAAAACAATCCGCTCCGCCGCTCCCCGCATACAATGGAAGCGGTGATGTCGGATGCTTGGGATCGCCCCTATTCTCGTGAACAGGCAGCCTTTCCACTCGCCTGGATTCATGGCCGCAAATATTGGCCAGCCGTTGGTCGGGTTGATAATGCCTACGGAGACCGCAATCTCGTTTGCGCTTGTCCTGCAATCGACGAATATCGCTAACCGGTCGAAACTGGTCCCCTGCATTGGGGAGTTTTCGAGCAGTTTCTAACCGGTCCGGGTTTCTTAACTCTCTTAATAAAATACTGAAGTTGAGCCAGAGCGAAAGCTCTGGACACTTGAGTTTATACCATCTGTAATAATGTTGCGTTCTGAGCAATCGCTTCGAACACAATAATTCTTTGGTCTCAAAATAAGGAGCGTTTTCGATGACTAGAAGACCCGTTTTTCAGATGTGCTTTATTGCGATGGCAATATCGCTTTTCGCAGCTTGCGGTCATAAACCCAGCAAAAACTATAGCCACAATCCCAACAGTCCGACTTACCAAAATGCTTTAGACAAAGCTTTCGGTGAAATGGAGCAAATGACTCCTCGAAAACCGGCCCAAACAAATGGATTCAACCTCTCTGCGTTGAACAAAGTAAAACCTGGAAAATTTAAAGTTTTTGTTTTTCCAAAAATTAATAGCATGACTTCAAAATCGGCAGAAGATGAGTCTCCTTTGTTTGCCAACGAAAAAGACGAAAAAATGTCTCGCCTCGGAAAGCCGCAAGAGTTTGAAGTTTCAACTGTTGCCGAGAACCCTTGCTTTCAATTTATTACTGGTGGTTTATTTGCGAAACTCAATGCCAAAGATTATTTCAACTCTTCTTTAGCTGAACCAAAAAATCGTAGGTGTGCAATTCTAGAAGTCACGTCATTGAAAATTAGCAAAGCTAATCGCGCTTTGATTCGCAGAGATGACCTTCTCCGCACACGTGTGTATCTTGATGATACTTATCGTGTTTACGGTTACGAAATCGAAAAATTTATTGATGGACAGAATACTCGTCTCATCAAAGTTAAGGCTGACGGCGCTCAGTCTGCAAGCTCAGGCTTAACACTTTTTCCGATCGATATTCCAAGTCTTGATTTGTTTCAGACCGGCGCCGGAAAAGCTGGCAGCGTTCCTGTTTCATCAAAAGTGGACGGCATGAGTTTAGCTCAAATTCGAAAAATGCAGGGCGATTTCAGTGCTAACAACTGCAATGGATATCAGTTGAAATACACTGACTATTATGGACAAGCTGTTGAGGTCGGATGGTGCGACGGAGTTCCATTTCCTCAATACATGGAAAACAGCAGATTTGTAGCAATCACTCAACCACTGAGCGTGAGGTAATAATGAAAACTCTATTTTTCGTACTTCTTTCTTTGTTTTCTTTTCAGTTATTTGCTGACACTGGAGATTTCGAAATTCAAGAAAATGATTTCAAATCTTTGTTTAATCAAAATCGAGTGGGACAACCTGAGATCACTCCATGGGCCGGAACATTTTGGCCCTATGGTTACAACGGAACAGCGGCGAAAGTAGAAAATGGAAATTACACCAAGAGCGACTCTCGTGGAGTCTCACCGCTTGAGAATTTTGATAAGATTGCCAAGCTCA
>JBFWYS010000313.1:0-5057 GCA_050186175.1 Pseudobdellovibrionaceae bacterium | reverse complement strand
CTTTACGAAGCAATTGAATCGCAGGCTGGGTTTGCCCTTTGGACATAAGAGCCTTGGCCTCATCAAATTGGCTCTGCGCCAAAACTTCTTTTGCCATCTCTTTGTCAGATAATTCCATTTCGATTTTTGCTCTCGCCTGATCATCCACAATAACCTGATACGCTTGATTTGCAACATTCATCACTTCTGCATAGATCTTTTTGAGGTCCACCAATGAGGTCACGTCAGGCTTAGGACCTAGGTGCTCAATAAATTCATCGAGAGCCAATGATTTTTCGGCCTGTTTTGATGAAGGTCGCCCTCCCATAAGCTCGAAAATTTCAATTGGATTTTTATCTTTCATCTGCTCATACAAAGCCGTCAATCTTTGGATTCGTGCTGGCTCAGATTCGCTTCCTGTCTGCTCTTCAAAAGCAAAAACGCCTTTGATATAGGCCAGGTGAAGAGCTTTTAGAATGACCTTTTCGCCCATTCCCGACTTTTCAAGAAGCTCCCCCAGATTTTTGCCAGAAAGAAAAACTGTTTTCAATTCAGGATTAGCCGTAAACAATGGCCAGCTCATAATTTCGCTGTCTTCGGACCAGTGAGGTCCTTTAATCAGTTTGCAGCCGAGCCAAGAGCGATAATGGACTCTCAACCACTCGACTGGAATTTTTGAAGCGATCCAGTCGTGGAGAAAATAAGAAAACGCACTCGGAGAAATCGAAGGCCCATCGTGCTCCATTTCACTGGGCGAAAAATTGATCTGAATATTTCCGGGCGCTAACACCTTAGAAAGGCGAATCGTCAGCTGCTCCTGTAAGGCCCAATCAAAAGCATGTGGGCTCAAAACATTTTCATGTATTAACTTTTGACCGATCTTCTTTTCACTTTTAATTTTCAGACTTTCTTCCAGATCCGCGTGAATGATAAATCCACCGGCTTTTAAAATTTGGCCAAGAAAAGTTTCCTGATCGGCCACATCCACGCCAACCACATGTCCCTCACGCAGAGAAATTCCAGAGACTTGATTGTTTTCATCCACGATATTGAGATGTCCCGAAGCCTGAGCCTCGATAAGAACCGAAAGTATGGCGGGCAAGTCATATCCATGAACCTCTTCTAGCGACTCAATCAAACGAATGCGCCCACGAGTTGATGCAGATGCCGGAGCTGCCGTGAGTTTATAGAGCTTTTTGCGCGGGGACTCGACCTTCCCTTTTTTTTCTCGTAAAACGACTTGAAAGAAAGCCAAGGCTTCTTTGAGATCAAAAGGTTTTTTTAAAAAGCCTACAGCCCCTGTTGCACTCTTGGCTTCGTTTATCGATTGGTGGTCCGTAAAAATGCCGCTCATGAGAACTACAGGAACTTTTGCAGCATGAGAATAAACTCGAACTTTAGAGACAAAATCTTGACCTGATATTTGCGGCAACATCAAATCCACATACATAAGGCCGATCGCTTGATTTTCAACTAGGTTCAAGGCTTGATCAGGTTTGTGAGCAACCAAAACCTCGGCACCTTCTTTAGTGAGGGCCTCTTTTAAACTACTGGCAATGGTCGTGTCGTCCTCAACAATAAGGACCTTGATCTTTAAATTTTCCACGCTCCTTTATCGGTTGAAAGGAGAGCAAAAATGAGATGGGACTAGACTACTTTTTAATAAATTTAAAATATCGAGCTTCAAGAACATCCATTTCCATGGGCGTTCCTTTTGAGCACTGGATGTTAGCCGGGGGATGCACACCGGTGTCATCAAATTCCTTCCCAAAAGTGAAAAGAATGTTTTTTTCCTCGTCAGACTCCTCGCTATAATAAGGAACTTGAAAAGACTGAACTCGACCATTGGCCGGCAGAAATCCCTGAACCATATTAATTTGATCGACGATAATTTTGGGGCATTCATTAAAGACAACACTGGCATCTTTTGCCGTCGACATCCATAAAATCCACTCACGAATGCCGCAAGAGTTGATGCTCTTAATTCCCGACAAATCCAAATCAATTTTTTTATACGGAGTAAGATTGTACTGGGCAAAATCGACGTCTTCATCGATTACACCGACGAGTTTGCCATTGAGTTCTTCACCATTAGCTGTTGTTTGAAATTCGAATTTAGACACCACTGTACTCCTATTCAACGTTATACTATGCTATTCAATATTTTCAAAAGTGAAAAGACATCTTCCCATCTGTATCTGTTCGCGTAAATTCAAGCGAATCGGCACGGAACAACTCACAATCGTTTTCTTTCCAGGATCCACCGCCATTAAAATGCGCGAACATTTTTCGACCAAAATTGTCGACCCCAATCCAGCTCCACCGTCTCCCCAGTTTATAGAATCTCCAGGACCTTGACGAAAGACCGTCTTAATTCTGTTAATAAATTTAGGGGCTTTGAGGGAGCCGTAAAAATCAACTGTTGTTAGCTGAATTCGCTCGTCATTAATATCCACATGCATATGTGACTTCGGATCCGTTGCTGGTTTTGCACCCAGCTCTTTAGGCGCATCATACGCTGCATTCATAAAAAGCTCCTCTGCAACGGCATAAATATTATCAGCAATTGAATTCCGAAGCTGCCTCGAGCTTACAATATCTCTCAGACCGCTAAACAGCTCCTCTTTTCCCTCGTTCGCATTAAACTTAAAAGATCCTTCTCTTTTACAGCTGGCCATCAAAGACAGACACTCATCATTCAAAACCTGTTTTGGATTCGAAAGAATTTTACAACAGGCCGAGAGATCTTCTAAAAAGAAAGGCGAACTTTTTTGAATTAAATTTGGCAAATCAAAATTCGCCATCACTTCAACGAACTTTTGCCCATCAGGATTATCTGAAACGTAGACTCCCGGGTCATTCTCGTTTGACGGGGCGCCGGCCTCGATCAACAAAAGATCAGAATTCTGCTCTATAAAATCCGAGTCGAGAAAGGAAAAAAACCCTGGATTTAACTCAACCAGCTTCATGCCTAAATGCTCCTCTTTACGACAAAAAAAGTGATATCGTCTTTAAGCGGAGCATCTTCTCGGTGAGTCTTAATTTTATCGACCATTCTATTCACGGAGTCATCTGCCGTCGGAAAATCCTTATTCACCTCGACAACCCATTTTAAAAAATCTCTTTCACCAATCGATTCTTTTTTTCTATTTTCAAGGTCTGGAATACCATCCGTATAAAAAAGCACAAGATCCCCTGGATCCAAATCGATCGAAGCCTCATCAAATTTTGTTTCACGATCCTGACCCAAACGGGAACTATTAACATCATTTAAAACAATTAGATCTTTTTTCTTAAGAGGATTTTCCGACTGTTTCATCAAAATCGGCGGTTCATGACTCGCATTTGAGTAAGTTAATTTATGTGTTTCGGTGTCATAAGCCGCTAAAAAGAAAGTCATCATGATTTTCCCTTTAGAAACATCGGCAATAGCGCGATTGAGAAGATCCAAAGCTTGCCCTGGCCCCACATTAAGTCTCTCAATAATTGTCGCAGCTGATTTAGCTGCCGCAGTGATCAAAGCAGCTGGAGCGCCATGACCGGTTGCATCTCCGATCCACAGGTAAACTCGACTGCCGATTTCGCAATAATGCCACCAATCACCGCCGCACTCGCTCGCAGGAGTATAAAAACCAGCGATTTCCAAATTTTTAATTAGGGCTCTTGCAGGCGGAAACAACGTCTCTTGCACGGTTTGAGCGGTTTGCAATTCGTTCTGCATGCGCGCGGTCTCGGCGGTTTCCATCAAAAGACGTTTCACCTCTTCGGCCATTTTATTGAATGATGCCGCGAGACTGCCAATTTCATCAGATGATTTGACGCTCACTTTGATATCAAAATTTCCTTCGGCAACGCTGCGAGTAGCTTTAAACAATTTCGTTAAAGAAGATGTAAGACCTTGTGATGCCAAAAGCGAAATCATCACGGTCACACTGATCAGCATTCCGAAAAACAGAAGAGATTTGCGAATTAAAATTTGAACCGCACTTAAGGCTACAGCTTTATCAACAAATGACGCCACCATCAGATCGGCGAAACCTACCTTTGCGTATGAGGCCAAAAGTTCATTGTCTTTTCCGATCTTAACCGACTCCGTTCCACTGACGAGCTGAGATTCTCTCGCACGTTTTATGAATTCAGGCGGAATTGAAGCCTCCTGATCCTCTTCTGGGCCCAAAATCGGCGCTCCATTTCGATCGAGAAGAAAAGTTTTATAAGTGGATACTGTTTTAAAAACATCCGAAAATTCTCGAGAGAGAACCATGCCCACAAAAATCCATTTTTGATTTCGTTCTTGTGTTTTTTCAAAGATTAAAATGCGGTCATCTTTGAATGGACTTCTCACTGTCCGCCCGGAATCAGCAGCATCGGTTTGATCCATCCACTCACGAAATTGCGGAATTTGTTGAATCTGAGTGACCAATTCAGGACCTTTGTTGAGATTTGTAACTTGAGTCCAGTTTCCATTTTCTTGCTTAAATACAAGAAACAGCAAAAAGTTGGGTTCGTTATCAAAGATACTTTGAGCCACTTCGGCCAAAGATTTTTTCAGCAAAAAGTCCTGAATGACAGGCTTCATCAAGTTTAAAATTCCGTTCATCTCGGAACGAACTTGCGCGCTTAAAGTCCTAGAAACCGCACTGGAAGCGTCGAAAACGTAAGCAATTTTATCATTCTGAAACACAGAAACCGCCAAAAACAAATACGTCGCCAGTGTCACAACCGGCATTAACGTGAGCACTGCGAGAAGTTTGTATCGTATTGAAATTGAACGCTTTTGTTTCATCTCAAATCATTATCCAAGAACTCGGCCCAATCTTGAAGAAGTCTAATGAAGTTTGGCCCTAGGTCCGTGCTCAACCGAGTCGATTTTGCCGATTAAGTACTTGGAAACATTATGTTTGAACAAAGTCGGACTACAGAAAGATTAATTTTTTTCTTCGCAGCAGTTATCTTCTGCGTGCTCGCGTATTTTCTGTACGACGATTCATGGCTCCGTAAACAAAACAACAACGCTAACTTGACGACCATCGGAAACGTTCTCGAATCACACGATGACGTGCGCGTGAAGAATGGCA
>JBFWYS010000312.1:0-5057 GCA_050186175.1 Pseudobdellovibrionaceae bacterium | reverse complement strand
GTCTGTGGAAAAGCTCCCACATCGACTGGTTTTGTGACTCCTTCTGGAGCCTCATCAAAAAGATATGCGATTCAAAATATCTATCAACAGCTAAAAGCCGGTTGTCGAAGTCACGTTCAAGCGATTTCTGTGGATGTCGCCGGAAACAAGTCGAGCCCAACAAGTATTCGAGTGGTCGCGGGCCCTTCTCTAGAAACAACTCGACCTGTGTGTGGAACAACGTGGTGTGCTTCTTCCGGATGGAATGCGGCAACTCCATGGGCTTCTTACGCAAACAACGGATATTGGCAGGTTCGCGGTCCTTGTTGTACAGGTGCGGGTTGCACTCCTGGAAAAACCAATCCTGCAGACGTCGCTGGCAGCATCAGCACCAATGATCCTTAAATTATTATCTGTTTATACCAAACGTTTGATAATAAACTCGGGCTCCCGTAGCACCGAAGTTTTTAACAAAGCTCACTCGGGCCGTTAGGCAATACAAATTCGTGGCGCAATTTTTTCTAAAAATATTCATACCCGCAGCGGTTTCAGGATTGTAGGTATGAACGGGAGGCGCAGACAACGTAGGAAGCGAAGGATCATTCTGTGCATAAACTTTTGGTATCGGGTCAAAATCAAACACAAAATAATTTTTCTCCTCGTATGCTTCTTCTTCGGTGTCATGAAACACAAAGTCGATCGTATTTGTCGTACCTCCGGTCGTTCCAATGCAGAGATCACGAGATGGATTCATCGGATCTTTTATACAGCGAATGAAGTTGTCACTCGGAATACAATAGGTCGCACCCGTTGGTCCCAGAAGAGTCGGAGCTGTGGGGCAGTTACCACTTTGAGCGGTTTGCCGAGCAGCGCGCATTGTTTCGCCGATTGTCTCGAGAATTTCTCCAGCTATTAAATCATCGCGTGATCCAATCCTTGTTGCCATCGTAGTCTGACGAAAAGAGTTGATTTGAGAAATATAGACGCCAATCACGATAAAAGTAATGATCACCAATATCAGAGCCGCCTGGCCGCGGATATTCCTCATCTTGGTCTCTCCTTCATATCAAAAAAGTAGAGTAGGCCTAGTGGCCGTGTAGGAACTGTCGGATTAAACGGATCGTTGCCGATTTCATTATTACGAAACAAAACCGTAAATATCTTGGTGTGATCCTTATACGCCATGGCGTTTGAAGGGCATGTTCCATCTGCGCACCAAGAGCGAATACGGGCGACCGTATCTGGAGCCGCATAAAACTCACGAAGCACAAAAGTAAATTGAACGCTTGTGAGTTTTTCTCCGGCCGTCGTGCCGGGATTAAATGACCCTACGGATAGCGAAACCAATCCAGGAATAAAAATATCTCCGTAGCCTGCTTGGATCGAAGTGGGATTTGCACCCATATCAACAAACAGAACTCCTGAAGTATGCGGAGCTCCGGAAGAAGGAGGTATAAAGAAAATCCCTGTCGGAGCAAACTTTGACACAAGAGTTGTGTCGGCAACTCCGGCTTCTTGATTGGTTCTCGTACCAATCTCTCGTGCAAAGACAGCGAGTGTCGTAAGGGCCCCACCGTGCGCAGAAGTATAATCTCGAATACAGCCATCTGTTGCAATTGCGAGTGGAACGGCTGCGCAATATCGAATATTAACAGCTTGTTTAAGTGTTTTTTTTAGCGCGGCTTCAACTGCTGAAAATTGCTGCTGCACCTCAAGATTTTTTTGAAGTTTGCTAAACTGCGAAGTGCTATTTGAAATAAGCGTCGCAATCACGATGCCGGCAAAGGCTAAGATGCCGATCGCGACAGCGAGTTCGATGAAGGTATAACCAGCCGTTGATTTTCGACTCATCCGAATATTATCGCCCTTGGAATCAGCACGAGCAAGTGCTATGACCTTAAATAACTATGATTGATTCAGAAATTCCTCAGTACAAGGCAACGAGCGAGAAGCTCTCATCGGTTTCCACAAGCTTGTGTTTGGCAAAATGGCTGCAAGTGACCTTGCATCTTCATAACGGTAGCACACAAAGCTGTCATCACGTACAAACTCACAAAGTTAAGCTAAAATCGCTCGAAGAGAATCCGTCAGGATTACATAATACTCCTGAGAAAGCTGCGTCTCGGGAGCAAATGCTGACAAATCAAAGACCCTCAGAATGTGGATACTGTTGGAAGATGGAAGATGCGGGGCGCTACAGCGACCGAATCGAAAAGAGTTCACGAATGTGGGCGTCTCCCTATTTCGAAGAGGTTGTTAAGAAAGGCGCCAAGGCCCCAGTCAATCCGCGATACGTAGAGATCTCATTTGATTCGGCATGTAATTTTAAGTGTATGTATTGTAGCCCCGCTTTTTCAACAAGCTGGATGGAAGAGATTAAAAAATTTGGTCCTTACCAAACGTCTCCACTTTTTAACGACCTGGAAACCGTTGCCGCTGACGGAAAAATGCCTCTCGAAGATGAGGAGAGACAAAAGTACATTGAATACTTTTGGAAATGGTGGCCCGACCTCTCGAATGATCTTTTAGTTTTGCGAGTTACTGGTGGTGAGCCATTGCTTGCTCCTGAAACTTTTAAACTCATGGATTGGCTTGTTGAAAATCCACGACCGAGAATGCAGTTTGCGATCAACACCAACATGAGTATGCGCGAGATCGTTCGTGGAAAATTTATTGCAAAGATGAATGCCCTAAGCGGAAAAGTAAATCGCTTGTCGATCTACACCAGCATTGATACCGCCCATCCGAAAAAAGCCGAGTACATTCGGTATGGATTGGACATGGAAAAATTCAAAGAGAATTTGCACGAGATTCTGAGTCAAGCCAAATGGCCGATTCATTTGTCTTACATGATTACGGTCAATGCTCTTAGCCTTCCAGGTCTCAGGGAGCTATTTCAATTTATTTCAGAGCAAAAAAAGAATCATCCACAACATCAGATCACTATTGATACTCCCTATTTAAGAAATCCGGAGCACTTGAGTGTCGAAATTCTAACTTCAAAATTTGCAAAGTATATTGATCATGCTATGGATTTTTTGAGGAATATTGAAGGCACTCCACATGGTTTTTCAAAACAGGAGATGCAAAAAGTCGATCGGATTAAAGCTCTCATTTTAGAAAATCCGGCGCATCCTGAGTTTATTAAACGGCAGCGGCAGAATTTTTATAAGATGATTAAACAATATGATTCTAGAAGAAAAGTCAGCTTTTTGAGATCATTCCCCGAGTATCGAACTTTTTATTTTAGCTGTTGGTTGGAGTCGAGGAGGTAAGGTGCCTACTCATATTTTGCACACTGAAGACGAAGACATGTATAGCGGGTACAGGATACCAAAGAGGTTATCATATCCGGCTTTGCTTACTTTTCTTGAGGCTCTGAAGCTCAGTGGAGTTCGCAAAATCATGCTCACCGAAAAGTTACGATATCAAAATCCTAAACTTGAAACCATTCTGCGAAATCAGTTCGAAGTGCAATACGAACGCGACATGACAGATCCTTATCATCCGCGAACGATTAAAATTCCGGTCGATAAATTGATGTATCAAGAAATTTTTTTCCCCCACAGATACGAAAAGCCAACGGCCTATGTACCAAAACTGAGCGCAGCTGAGTTCGAAGATTTTAAGGTCATACGTGATGTTTATCTCAAAAAGAATGTAGCTCGCGGAATTATTCCGGCCATTTCTGTGGTGATTCCGTTTTATAAAAAAAGAGAGTTTCTTTAACAAACTCTTGTTCAGCTCTTTAGCCAAGAATGTAATTTTAATGTTGAAATTATTTTGGTGGATGATGGATCAAATTTCGGCTTTGATCTGGTGGAATTCTATAAGACAGAAATCATTCCCCATAACTTTAATTTACGAATGGTGCAGATCTCCCGTCGCAAAAACAATCGCAAAGTTTTTAGGGCAGGTTTTGCTCGCAATGCGGGAGCGATATCCGCAAAAGGAAAGCGGCTTCTTTTTCTCGACAGCGATATCTGGGTTCCTGAAAAATTTCTTCAAAATATCCACGATTATGCTTTGTCCCATCCGGCCTCGGATAAGTTAGTTTTGCAGAGCCCGCGGCTGGCATGGAATCTTTCGTCTGAAGATCAGTATTGGGAAGATTTTTATAAGAGTGAAGTACAATGGAAAGATATTCCTGATGGATGGAAGTATGTTTGTTCACATTCGCTATTTATTAATCGCGAAGTTTTTGTAAATTCGTGTCGATTTCCACTTTATTATCTCAGTTACGGCTATGAAGATGTTCATTTGGGATATTGGCTATGGAAAAAAGATTTTGTATTTGAGCTTTTTTCTGAAAATGTTGTTCATATCGATCCTGACGACAATCAGGAACTCACATTCGAGCGATGGCGCTCACTTCGAGTTACCGGCGAACTTTTTTTAAGAAATTTTATGTCGCCTGAAATCCGCGAGCATTGCAGTTATCTTTTTGGTTGGAAAAGACATTTCATGCATCTGTTGAAGCTAAAGTCGTTTTGGAATCTCCGGTTGTTTTTTCGAGTTTAGATTTTCGTCTTTCGAAGAGAAAAACTCTCGTGCGGCTAAGAAAGCGCTTTGCTTATACGAGATTCCATATAAACTGAAGAAATGCAGAAACCGTCCGGTCTAGAAGAGTTTTATTCCGCAGGCCTTCAATTTCTACAAAAGCTTGAAGAAGATGCGGCCGCTCAAGGAATTCATCTCAATAGATTGGCGATTGATCACATCTGTTTTCGCACTAAATCCCTAGAGGAATATCATAAAAAGAAGAATTGGTTCTCAACTATTGGAAATTTACTTGCAGAAACGCCTGTTAACGGAAGACCCATTTCAACCTATCAGCTCCATAAACCCTTTATTTTTGGCAATCAGAAAATCGATGTTATCGAGCTCCCGGCCCCTAAGCCTAACAAAAATACTCCAGGGGGATTTGAGCACGTTGAGGTTGTAATCAAAGAGAGCTTTGCTGACTTTAAAAAAAAATATCCAAATATAAAGTGGGATACGGGGGGGATGGCAAAAGCTTTTAATCCCGAGCTCGAAGTTTCTTTGCCGAGGGGAGCGATCAAGTTTCATCATCAAAG
>JBFWYS010000311.1:0-5065 GCA_050186175.1 Pseudobdellovibrionaceae bacterium | reverse complement strand
TCTCGTTACTCAAGCTCACTCAGCCCAGTATCGTCTTGATCACGTCGCGTGCGCAAATCCAGCTGGTCCCACAGGCCCAGTCGGAGTTGCATTTACTGGAACATTTGCAGGAGAAGCTTATTTTAATATTACTCTTGTGAATTTTTGGGGAGTTCCATTTCCTCAGCAAGCGAAGATCGTTTCGGCTCAGGTTAAAGACGATGTTCTTACTTTTGATCTTGTGACGATGTTGACCAATCAAAAAGTCACACTTTCTCTTTATAACCAGACAACTCGCGGAGTGATGAGCATTCAACGAGGAATGGCAATTGATCTCATTTGTTCCTCTAGAATCGACGCGCTTTAAATCATTGTTGAATTGTCGGAGACCGGATTATGAGAATCCGGTCAGAGTTTTTTTAATTTTCGTTTTCTACGCAGACGACCGTGTTTGAGACCGTAAAAATCAGGTCTGGTTGAACCCCTGGATTATCGGTGAAAGTTTTAGTGGTTATCTCCTCGTGGCCCTTCAGAAATTCTAGAGTGGCTTTTCCATTCTCATTTTCCGAGTCCATAACGTAAAAGTACGCGTATCCTCTATGGTCATCTTTTTTTGTTCGATACTGAAGTGTTGCCGGTTTCTTTTTTGCCTTTACTTGCGGCTTTTTGCTGTCATCTGGTATAAGACGGTCTTGAGTTCTTTCTAGCTTGACGACTTCTCTAAAACCTCGTGCTTCTGCGAGTGCAAAATCCTCATAGGACGGCAAAGTGCCCGCTATTGAAGGATCGATTTTTGTTTTTGGAGCTGTTCCGTCTTTTTCTAAACCCGCACAGAAGTTTTCGGCTTCTGTTTGTTTATACCCCAGGATTTCTCTTTTTCTACCGGGAAAAATCCAGGTGCGTCCCCCTTTACTGAGATCTTTCCAGCCATTAGCGACTTTCTCAAAGACGGCATTTTTCGAGGTGCGACATTTATCACCAATATTCGGTTTTGCCATTTCGGTATTCAAACAGGATTTTGCTCCGGCGTAAGAGGGGTCCTCGGGTGTAACGGGAGCAGCAGGCGCGGCTTCGACTGGAGGAGGGGTCGTTCCCGCTTTAGTGCCTCTGCCATCGGCAACTTCACCCACGGCATAATCGGAAAAACAGATCAATATCGCGCTAAGAAACAGTCTCTTCATGCTCTCTCCCATTCTATAGCAGAGTAATATATTCTCCAGCCCAAGAAAAGTCGGGTTTCTACTTTGAAATTCCCTTGCCAAGCTCCTGTTTTTTGGACTAAATCGAAGATTCGCAAAAGCGAAAGTCAACTCGCTCTCCAAAACGAGAGTTTAAGTATGACTTTTAATTGACTGAAAGTGGCCTCAAAACAAGTCTTTAAGCCTGTTGCTTAAAGCGCCATTTCGGGAAGGAAAAATCAATGGGAGCTATTAAGACCCACAGCGGGGCAAAAAAACGTCTGCGCTTACTTGCCAGCGGCAAAGTAAAGCGAAAGCAGACTCGTATGCGTCACTTGAACCAGCATATGTCGTCAAAGGTAAAGAGACACCTTGGTCAAACAACTTACGTTCATTCAGCCAACATGCTTCAAATGAAGCGTTGTTTGGTATTTTAAGGAGTTGACCCATGCGCGTCAAAGGTGGATTTGTATCACGTCGTCGTCACAAAAAAGTTTTAAAAAGAGCGAAAGGCTATGTCTCGGCTAATAGCCGAGCTTATATTCACGCGGTAGAGAAAAATGATCGTGCGTTAAATTATGCGTATGCTCATCGTAAAACTAACAAACGCGAATTTCGTGCTCTTTGGATTCAAAGAATTAATGCTGCTGCTCGTTTGCAGGGAACAAGCTACTCAAAATTAATGGGTGCTATTCATGAAAAAGGCCTTCTGATCGACCGTAAAATGTTGGCAGACTTGGCTATGAACGATGCAACTGCATTCGCTCAAATTTGCACACAGGTTTCTAAGTAGTTTTAGAGCCTTGCCAGGTAAAGTAAAGAGTCTAAAAAAGGCCCATGAAAATGGGCCTTTTTTCTTGTGAAAGCCTTGTCCAGTAAAAACTGATTCCCTTGATTGTGTTTGTCGTGGCTTCCGCCTCTAGGAATTTTCAATTTTTTTAAAGACTTAGTGGTTTGTTAGACACTCCTGATTTGCTTCGCAAATCAGGAGTCTACAAGGGAGAGGAAAATAGGTTTGAAAACAGAGTGATCTCGACCGCGTGAGCGAATATAAGCACTATCAAGGGAATCAGTTTCTGTTCTCTACGGCTTTTTTTGGATGCTTCCAAAACCAACTTAAGGTAGTTCTGTTGGGTAGTTATGGCAGAAACTTTAGACCAGTTCGAACTCAGAAAACGAGACCATATTCGAATTGCTTTAGACCCGCGGACAGAAGCCGTAAATCGTTCTGGTCTTGAGCAAATCGTTTTATCTCACGACGCACTTCCAGAAATGGATTTTGCGGAGGTTTCGTTATCCACAGAAGTCTTTGGCCACAAAGTGAGCTCACCGTTTTTTATCAGCTCCATGACGGCCGGCCATCACGACTCTGTTCAGTTAAATTTGCGTTTGGCGAAACTGGCTTCTGAAAAAAATTGGCTTATGGGTGTGGGTTCGCAGAGAAAAGAACTTTCTTGCGATGAGGCGGGTCGCGAGTGGCAGTTGATTCGTAAAGAAGTGCCTAAAGTCATGCTCGCTGGAAATATCGGTCTTGCTCAGCTGATTCAAACTCCGGTCGATAAAACTCAAAAACTAGTAGACTCATTAGAGGCCGTCGCCCTTTTTGTTCATCTCAACCCTCTCCAAGAAGTTTTGCAAAAAGAAGGAACTCCTCAATTTAAAAATGGAGTCGCAGCGATCGAGAAACTTTGTAAAACGCTTTCGGTTCCGGTGATTGTAAAAGAAGTCGGCTGTGGAATGTCGAAGGCTACTTTGCAAAAGTTAAACGGTCTCGGCGTAGCGGCAGTTGACGTGAGTGGACTTGGTGGAACGCACTGGGGGCGGGTAGAGGGATTCCGCAATCAGGAAAATGACAGTCTTCATAAAGCGGCTCAAGTTTTTGCTGATTGGGGTATCACAAGCGTGGATTCGCTTCTCTTCGCAAAAGAACTTTCAGTTGATTATTCTCTATGGGCTTCGGGTGGTGTGCGCTCTGGTCTGGACGCTGCAAAATTAATGGCTCTTGGTGCATCGATGGTGGGAATCGCAAAACCTCTTTTAGAAAAAGCAGTCGTCAGTGAATCTGCACTTCGTGAGCAGATGGAACAATTTGATTTAGAATTAAAAATCGCGATGTTTTGCACGGGTTCGAAAACAGTCTCAGATTTAAAATCTAGGAAGGTTTGGCAATGGCTCAAGATTTAGGAAAACTCTTTCAGGGATTTTCAAAGCTTGAAAGCGCTGCACGTTTAAAGCGTTTGATGGATGCGGGGCTGCTCAGCAAAGAAGACGTTGAATATCTCCGCAACGGCGGTCTCCAGGATCCTACGCTCGGTGAAAAATTTATTGAGAATGTGATCGGCTATTTTCAGTTACCTCTCGGAGTTGCAACGAACTTTCAAATTGATGGCCGTGATTATGTTGTCCCAATGGCCGTTGAAGAAACTTCGATTGTGGCGGCTGCAAGTAAAACGGCAAAATGGATTCGTGAGCACGGAACAATTACAACTCAATCCATCGGCAACGAAATCATTGGCCAGATTCAGCTGGCTAAAGTCGCAAATTTTGAAAAAGTGAGTTCTTTGATTCAGGGTAAAGCCGAGGAGTTTTTAGCTCTAGCAAATAAAGAAGTCGCTTTTGGTTTGGTTCGTCGTGGAGGAGGCCTTACGGCTGTTAAAGTCCGTCGTGTCCCCCGTGGTGATGGCTCAGACATGGCCGTGGTTCATATTTATGCCGATCCCTGCGATGCCATGGGTGCGAATATTATGAACCAAACTTGCGAGTTTTTAAAGCAGCCTATCGAAGAACTCACGGGTGAAAAAGTCACGATGTGTATTCTTTCAAATTTGGTTGATACCAAGTTAACAAAAGCCACCGTGAAAATTCGGCTTGATTCTGAACTTGCTTCGAAAATCGAAGAGGCTTCTCTTTTTGCAAAACAAGATCCCTATCGTGCTGCCACTAACAACAAAGGTGTGCTTAACGGAATGGATCCGATTTTGATCGCCACTGGCAATGATTGGCGCGCCGTTGAAGCGGGTGTACATGCGTACGCAGCTCGTGATGGTCAATATCGCTCGATCACGTCATGGAAAAAAGAAGGAGCGTATTTAGTTGGAACATTAATAGCTCCGATTGTCGTGGGAACAGTAGGAGGAGTTACAGCCCTCCACCCAACTGCAAAGATGTGTTTAGAAATGTTAGGAACAGATTCTGCGGCCGAGTTATCTCGTGTGATCGCAGCTGTGGGCCTCGTGCAAAATTTAGGTGCCTTAAGGGCTCTCACAACCGTGGGAATCATCGAAGGCCATATGCGACTTCATATTAAAAATTTAACGTTAGGTGCGGGCGCGGAGGAAAAGGAAATTCCGATCGTTCAAAAACGTCTCGAAGAGATTTTGGCTCTTCGTAAAAGAATTTCTCTATCGAATGCAATTGAAGTTCTAAGAGAACTCAGAGCTTCGAAGGGTGATTCAAAAATTGCTCCACAAGTTTCGCACTAATTTTTAAAAGGATTTTTTGTGAGCTTAAAACTTTCAATTCCAGGGAAAACATTTTTAGTCGGTGAATACTTGGCTCTCAGTGGGGGGGCCGCACTTATTGTATGTACTGAACCTCGTTTCAAAATGAAGGTGAAGCTCAAGGGTTCAGAAGCAAACTCAAGTGGTCTTGTCGGAATTCATCCCCAAAGCCCTGCCGGCAAATTTTATTCTGAAAATCAGGATGTTTTTTCATCTTTCTCTTTGGAGTTCACGGATCCTTACGAGGGGCGAGGAGGTTTTGGAGCATCGACGGCTCAATTCGCAATGCTGTATGCTTTAAATACCTGGAAGGACACAATTCTTTTGGAGCCAGAGAGGCAGTTGGATCTCAGAGAGCTTCTTGAAGATTACAAAAAACAGGCGTGGAGTGGGGAGGGTCTGCCTCCT
>JBFWYS010000310.1:0-5066 GCA_050186175.1 Pseudobdellovibrionaceae bacterium | reverse complement strand
TGTGAGTAAATGTGAAGTTTTTGTAGAAATGGTAGTGAATTAAATTTTTGTTTTTTATTTATCACCAAAAAAAACTCAAAAAAAAGGTTTTAAACGCTGGATTATGACCAAGAAAGTGGCTCTGTTTGCCATCGACGAAGCTCATTGTGTCTCTCAATGGGGTCATGATTTTCGTGAGGAATACAGTCAGCTGCACTTTCTAAAAAAACTTAAGCCTGACGTTCCAATTTTGGCTCTTACGGCTTCGGCAACGCCTCTCGTACTTAACGACATTGTAAATCAGTTAGGCTTAAAGCGACCCGAAAGACATATTCACGGTTTCTATCGCCCAAATCTGTATTACCAAGTTGAGTTTTGCGAAGACGATCTTCGCAAACTTGAAATTCTTTTACAAAGTATCCGGCAAAATCCCGAAGGAAGAGTTTTAGTTTACTGCGGAACTCGACAGGTCACTGAAGAACTGGCGGAGTTCTTAGGAAAGCATTTTGAGGGGGCTGGTTATTATCATGCCGGGATGACCCCGAAACAAAGAAATCAAGCTCAAGAAGATTACGAAAAAGGCAACACGCGTATTCTTGTTGCGACCAATGCATTTGGAATGGGAATTGACCACCCAGATGTCCGTCTCGTTGTTCATTATCAAATTCCAGCGAATATCGATTCTCTTTATCAGGAAATGGGCCGCGCCGGACGAGACAATCAACATTCGACTTGCCTTATGCTGTACGCGAAAAAAGATAAAGGACTTCAATCGTTTTTTATTACGCAGTCAAAAGCTCCTTCCTCGATTCGTAATTCGCGATGGAAGGCTCTCGAGTCTCTAATAGCATATGCCGAAGGTAGCGAATGCAGACACGCTGAAATTCTCCATTATTACCGAGACTCACAATCTCTCGAAAAATGTGGACACTGTGATAACTGCGTTCCTCAGTCACCGCGAAGAATTTCGACCCCTCAAGCGATGATTCAAGAAGTTCGGTCTTTTTTCAAAGAGTCGGCACCTGAAACTAAATCCATTCTCGTGAGAAAAGCTAAAAAGCCGGCTAAGGCGACTGGCGAAGAAATTTTGGATCAAACCTTGGATGAAGTTCAAGAACGGAGATTTCAAGCTCTTCGTGCATGGCGCCGAGACAAAGCACGCGAACTTGATACCGCGGCTTTTGTTGTCTTTGGTGACAAAACTCTCAAACATTTAGCAATTCAAAATCCAAAATCTCTTGAGACTCTTTCCAACATTTATGGAATCGGAGCATCGAAGAGTGAAAAATTCGGGGCTGAAGTTCTAAGAGTTCTAGAAGACTTTGTTTAAATCTGAACTCTTACTTGAGTGCAGAGTCTCAATTGCTATTTGTTTTTCTTTTTTGATCGCACCTAGATTTTTATTGGCAGGTCCTTCGATGACTTCGCCGTTCATATTAAATCTTGAGCCATGACATGGGCAATCCCAAGATTTTTCAGCGCCATTCCAGCGAACAATTCCACCCAGGTGCGTACAGACCGCTGAGCGCATTTTTAAATGACCAGTTTCGTCTCTGAACACGGCGATTTTTTCGAAGCCGTTGTTAATCACCTCGCCTTCGCCAGGCTTTAGATCTTCAAGTGCGTTCTCAGATTTGTATTGAATCCAGTCTGCGTATTGAACAGTGGTATTAAAGTTTTCTTTTAAGAAAGTGTTTATTGCTCCGAGAGTGACTCGAGATGGTGAGTAGACATCGATAAGCGAGTTAGAGAAGTTTTGAGCTTGGTCTGTGATAATCATAGAGCCGATCATAGCATTCGTAAAACCATTCCCAGAGTCGCCGGTAATCACATACACGAGGTCATTGCCAGGATTTTTTCCTAAGAATGCAAGACCATCATTAGATTGCATCACTTGGCCTGACCACGTGTAAAGCACCTCTTGCAAACTCTTGAAGCGGGCCCGAGCCCACTGTTCAATATTAGCAAAGACCTCGGCCGAAATTTTATTTTGTCCCGTTTTATGGTCGGCGCCACCTACAAGGAGAAGATCTGACCCTTCGTCAAGATGCTGAAGGCGAATATAGTGATAAGGATTTTTTGTGTCCCAGAAAAAAGACTGAGAAAAAGTCCCTCTGGGTACACGAAAGCCGACAACGTAAGTTCTGTACGCAGCTTGTTTGGTGTGAATTGCGACCAGATTGTTTACGGGTGTATTTGTAGCAATGATTGCATTTTGAGCTCTGACTTTGTGTCCCTCGTGAGTCGTTATTTCGACTCTCTGATTTTCTTCCTTAATTTTTGTGACTGAGGTGTCGCAGAAAATTTTTACCCCGTTTTCGATCAAGTATTTGACCATACCTTGGACAAATTTCATAGGGTGAAGCTGGACTTGTTCAGGAAATACAAGGCAGGCTCCCGTCTCGTATTCTTCAAAAGGAGCATGGGGAAGCATGTGCACCTCATGAATATGGGCTCTATGGAGCACCTCCAGTTCAAGCGACAGTTTTTCTGGAGACTCAAATGTTTCTGTAAAAAGATAAGAATTTACTTTGGCAAAGTCACAATCAATACCTTCTTCTAAAACGATTCTTTCAAATTCCTTAATCGCTTCTTGGTGGCTTTTTGCAACGAGGGCAGTGATTTCCTCTCCAAAAAGCTTTTCGATTTCGTAATAACGTTTGTCGAGAACCATCGTACACTGCGCGGTTGTAAGACCTGTTTGGCCAGAGGCCACTTGATGGGCTTCAAGAATGCAAACTCGCAAATTTTCTTTTTGTAGGCGATAAGCGCATAAAAGGCCGGCGATTCCTGCGCCTACAATACAAACGTCATAATCCAAGTTTGTTTTGAGCGATGGGAAATAAGGTTTTAAGGTCGTGTCGTTCCAATAAGAACATGTTGATCGTGGTGTTTGGTTTTTCATAACTCTGGGTAAAGCAAGATAGGGGCCTCAAAGGAGCGGTATTTATGCTAAATGACCGAGGATGGGTCAGAAAAAAGGGAGCGCCTTGGGGCAAAAATACTCATTGAGTCAGGTCTTTTCTTATTTTGAAAATCATGAAAACTTTAAAGAATGGCACGCGATTTACTTGATTTGCATGGGTATAAGACTGAAGACGTAGAAGCGGCGATCGATCGTTTTTTGATGCAGCTTTCAAACTCGAGTTTGAGGCGCGCACGAATTATGACCGGTAAAGGAACTGGGGCCGTTAAAGCTCTCGCAATTCGTTATCTAAAAATGGCGGGTTATAATTGGGAGTACGAAAAACAAAAAAATGGAAAACCGAACGAAGGTTGCTTGGTAATTTTTCTCTGATGGTCAGATCAGCAAGGCCTCATCTAATTTGTATTTTTGAAGATATTTCTGAGTTCTCTTGTAACCTCTTCAGCCCTTGAATAGCTTATTCCGATCCGCCCTAGGACCGGATATAGATTGGCCTCTTTTTCAGGGCGCCATCATTAAAATACGGGGATAAAATGTTTTTAAAATTGGGTTACGCAAAATTAACTACGGTTCTGTTGGCTTTTATAGTCGCTTCTTGCGGAGTTTCTAAGGATCAAATGACGGTCGATACGGCAGGGAATGCTGCTGTCGTGAAGAAAGACGAAGTCACTATCGGACAAAAGTATTACATTGTTTCGGTCGCTAACACGGTGAACCTGCGATCGACTCCTTCAAAAGAGGAAAATAATGTGATTGCAGAACTTGCAAACGGAGATCTGGTTTCTGCTCTATCCATCCCAGAAGCCTCGGAAGAGTTTGTCGAAGTTAAAGTTGAGCGAACAGAAGGTTCAGCATTGGAGCTAGCGGGTTTTGTGAGCTTTAAATTACTTTCGCTTGAAGGACCTGTTGCGAAAAACAAATCGACTCTTAAGTTCGATGTTGAATACTTCGTTGTCGGAAATGATGTAAACTTCCGAAGAGCTCCAAGCGCAGAGGGCGAAATCTTAAAACAGCTTGCAAAGAACTCGAAAATCAAGATCCTTGATATTGGTGCTGACGATACAGATTTCGTGAAAGTTGAGGCTCTTGAGGATTCAGCAGAGGGTTTTGTTTCTTATAAATTCTTGTCTACGATTCCGTCGATTGTGACGCCAGAAGAAGAGGCCAGCAGAAAATATTTTGTCGTGCAAAACGTGGCGACTGAAGTGACGAGAGTTTATGAAAGATGTCAGACTCCGAATTGTGCGCACAAAATGATTTTGGAAACAGATATTGTCGTGGGACGCGAGAGCGGTGAAGAAACAGATGTCGACAGTTTTCTGACTTGGGTCGGCCGTTCTCGTATTTCGAGCTGGATTAAGTTTTATCAGGATGTCGAAGAACATTATCCAAGCTGGTATGATCCAACATCACCGATGCCCCCGGCTGCCTGGGCAAATCCAAAAAAATGGTTTAAAACCGAGTTTTTTCCGAAGCCGGCGGTGAATAAAGCTCGCGGTGCCTTTGGGTGGTATGCAGCGCTACTGACTCCAAATGTGAATTTTCAATGGATGCATGGAACTTACGGGTGGGGAGCGGATGAGGGACGGTTTATCCGCCTGACTCGAGACGGACTTGTTAATTTATTTGCGGATCCGCGAAGTTCGGGTTGTACTCGATTTGAAAACGGAGCGATTGCTTACCTCCGCCACATTCTTCCAAAGGGAACGGAGTTGATTCGAGTGTACGCATTCGAAGCCGTTCGCGATAAAAATCGCGCCGCTTACCAATCTCAAAAAGCAGGTGGAGTATTTAATTATATTTTAACAACTGAGGGTGTGCGCGAAGAAGCGCCGACAATCGAAAGATCAGCTGTGCTTGCTCAAAAATTGTCTTCACAGGAACATCTTGAAGAGGGGCAATACAAAATTGACATGTTTCCGGATCCTAAGGCTTTCAAAAGGACACTGTTTAATACAGGGCGCTCTTATGGAGAGTCGGGAGACACTTATGGGATCGGCAAAAAGAATATCTTCGGATACTTTTTGGTCGATGAAGGTCGTTTCTTTGCATACAGACACCCAGTCGTAAAAGTACGCCGTGGTGGATTCAAGGGCGAAGATCTTCAGGCTGCTAATAGAACTACCAATTCGAATTTTTTTATTCCTGAACCGAAGGACTC
>JBFWYS010000309.1:0-5077 GCA_050186175.1 Pseudobdellovibrionaceae bacterium | reverse complement strand
GCTATGTCGCCTTTTCTTAAGCGGCATTAGTAAATTTAAACGACTCTTCGGCGAAAATATGAGTGAGCTCGTCCGAAATCTTACGACTCACTTCAACAGTCAGTTTAATTCCCATCCCCTCGAGAATACGTTTTTCGATCTTGTCTGCAAACTCTTTAGCTTTTGTAGAGGCGATATTCACGATCTTAAGCTCTTCAGTCTGACGCGTTTTTTCAAGATCCTCCATTGTTCTCTTCTTTAAAGTCTCCATCTCCTGCCTAGAGAGTTCATTTTGTTCGTGCAATTGAACCTTTTCCATTTCAATAGTTTGAATATCCTTTTGCAACGACTCGAGGTGAGAATTGATTTGTTGTTGACGCGCATTTTTTTCCACCAAAATGGCGAGTTCGCTCTTAAGATCACCAATGGAAGTTTCAAGAGTTATTTTATCGTTTTGCAAAGAAGTTAGAGTCTCTCTCAAAAGCGCTGATGCTTTTGCGGCGTCTGCATTTCGCATTTTTAGTGTTTCTATTTCATGAATCGCCGCCTGAATCATTTTTTCCGAGTCCTCCTTTGCCTTCAGTTTTGCGATCTCGAGAAGCCCCTGAGACTCTTTATTAGCAGACTCAATTTTAACAACACATTCGACAGTCGCGAGGTCGATCGCCCGCCTTGATTCGTCATTGGCCGCGAGGACAACTCGCTGAGATTCGGCGTTAGCGGCCTCCACTACTCTTTTTGATTCAGAGTTGGCCGCATCAATCACTCGCTGGCACTCGAAATTAGCCTGATTGATAGCTACAGTCGCCTGCTCTTTGGCTTGATTCAAGGCTCTTTCTGATTCATCTATTGCGTTTTGAAGAATCTGCTGAGCTTTAAGTTTGCCCATTTCAACAGACTCTTCGGCGGCTTTTCGCGAACTTTCTCTCATTGACTCCGCGGACTCTCGCGCTTGCGCCACAATCTTAACGGCCTCTTGTTCAGCGTGACTGATAAATTGAGCGGCTTTTCCCTTTGAGTCGGCCATTGATTTCTCGAACTCCATAGCCGCTTCTTGTTTAAGTTTCATAGCTTCATGATTCGCTTTTTCCAGGAGGGCATCAGCTTCTTTTTGAGCATTTGTTTTAAGCTGAGTCACGTACTCACGAAGCTCAGTTGCAACCTGTTCTTTTTTTAATACCAACTCTTTTTGAAGTTCTTCTTGAATTTTTTGTAGGCTTTGATTTTTTGATTGGGCAATTTCAGATTGCAACTTTTCTAAATAGGCCGTGCGAGCCTGATCAATTTCCGCCTGCAATTCTCTTCTAGATTGATCGACGTAGGTTCGAGATTCTAGTTGCAGGTTTTCATGGGCCTGCTTTCGCATTGCCTCGGCTTCTTTTACAATCGCCTGATTGAACTCTTGAAGCATCGGAGCGTAGTCATCTATCTCAACAGGTCTTTCCATCACATGAAAAGTAACCGTGTCTCCACCCGTTCCCAGAGTGACTTTAGTCGAAGATTGGACAGTACATTTTTTATGAGGCTCCATCCGATTGCCATTGATAAAAGATCCGTTGGATGAACCCAAGTCTTCCACAAAAATCGATTCATTTTTTCCGAGCTCGACATTTAGGTGCTTGCGACTGATCGAACTTGATGTGATGACAATATCAGCTTCAGTTGAGCGTCCAATAGAAAACTTCTCGCGCCCCACCATATGGAGTCGACTTCCTCCGCCTGAGGAGTGAATTCGAATGAGAACAATCGCTTTAGCCGCCACTGGCCGCCTTTCCTACATCAAGAAGCCTTTGTGTCAGGAGCATCGCTACTACTCCGATCTTTCTTTTGTTTCGCCAATTCGGCGTCGATCGCATTTTCTGCCAACGCCTCTCTTGGATCCCTGTGTTCATCAAAACTTTTTAAATTCGATGGCATTTCGTTATTTGTAGATCGGTTCCATAAAAGATCTAATGAGTTTTCAAAACGATCTACGATATCAACGAATAAACGCTCAGGAGTAAAAATCGTATTTACAATCGTCATCAAAACCGAGAAGAAGATACCAATCAACGAGGCGCCCATCGACATTGCGATTTCGACTAAGAATCGATCCATCACAAGTTTTGTTTTTTCTGGATCTTGAATGTCCATTCCGCTCAACTCAGGCAATCCCTTCATAACCCCTAAAAAGGTTCCAAAAATCCCGCCGATCACAAAAAGTCCTGGCAAGATATTGAGGATTTCATTGGTCGTAACCGTGGGAATAACTCCGAAAACACGATTAAAACAAGGATTCGATGCAAACGTCGTCTTTGTGATCGCAATTAACTTAGGTGGCTGAGTTCCATACTTGAGATGGCGGATTTGTTTTAAAACATCTTTTATCAGCCACGCGCAGCCGGCCTTAACCAAAAACACGCGATCACTCATCGCCATCACGTGATCGGGTTTGCGACGTTGAAATTTGTCCCGATTTTCAAAAACCTCGAAGAAAGTTTTTTCGAGAAGCTTTTTAGTCGCGACGTAAAATGACAGAGGCTCAACGGCACCTTTTGCTTCGCCGTCTAGGAATCGACCCACTCTCTTATGAAATTCTCGCGCAAACCATTCATGCCTCTTAACACTGCTGTAAACGAGAATTCGGAGAGCCACGCCAAATATAAAGGCGCTGATCATCACCGGAAAGTGCCATGCCTTAGAAACCTCAACGAGGCCATCTATGAAACTGTGCACTAAAACGTTAAAATCCATATATCACCTCTTCTTCGATTCTCAATCTTTTAAATTAAACTTAATGATGACTCTCTGTAACTTCGCGCAGTCATTCTTCTCACAAAACGAGGCATCACTTGCCGGCTTCCGTGTGCCATCAGGGTCTGACAAGAAGCTTCGCCCCGTGACTTTAACTAAAGGTAAAAGTCTTTTTTGATGTTCAAACATCATCTTTCTTTGATCGAACACGACATTGAAAATTGATTTGGCACGCGCATAACTCAAATCAAGATTATAATCGACAGCTTTTCTGTCATTTGAGTCCATGCTCCGGGGGTCAATGTATTTTCCTTTATACGTTGGAGATGCAAATCCGATAATTTCAACACTTTGAATTTTTTTTGCCACATCTGGATCTTGAAACAAACTCTTTGAATAACTCGGCATCGCTCTTTTGATGATAGAGAGCATCTCTGGTTTCAAAACTGCTTTGTCTGTGTCAAAGTAGTGATCGCCAAAGGAGAGGAGAACGTCTCCGCTTCTTTCATCCACCTCAGCTTTGATCCCCGATGCTGCAAAATTCTTTTTAATTTGCTCGGTCAACTTTTTCTTGGCATTTAAATTTTCCTGAGCACGAGCCAACTCCAGCTCAGTCGCTTTCATTTTATGACCCAAATTAGCTAACTGACCTGCGAGTTCTCTCGCTTTTCTATCAGATTCGGCTTTGAAAGCGGCTTCTCTCGCCGCCCGCTGATCGCCAGAGAGTTTTTCACGAGCAAGAGCATCATCGAAAGCCTTTTTATCACGACCTCTTTGAGCATCGTAATCGCCCTGAAGTTTCGCGATCTGTCCTTGGTAAGCTTGTTTGGTCGCGGCCAAGCTTCCTTCGTATTCAGCCTTCTGAGAAACTAAACTTCCTTGAAGAGCTGCCTTTTCATTGCCTAACTTTCCAATATTTGCCTGGGCACTAGAAAGTTCAGAGCTAGTCGCTTCAAGTTGAGCTGATGTTTGATTCAATTGTGCATTTACGCCTTCTAGCTGCTGAGCCACGGTTTTGTTTTTTTGTCGAAGATCCGCAACTTTCTTTTGTGTTTCAAATTCAATGGCTTTTTTCTCTTGCTCAAACTTAGCCTGCGAAATCTTTTGGCTCTTGTAGGCGATGCGAAGCTGCTTGACCCTTTTATCTAAAGCCTCGTTCAACCCTGTTATCTTCTTTTCACCTAAAACAAGCTGCGCTCTCTTTTCGGCCACTGACTGCTCGAGGGTTTTAATTTCTTCTTCACTCACGGCAATTTTTTGATCTTGGGTTTCGATCAACTCATCGCGATTTTTAATTCGGCCCTTTGCAACCATATTTGCATTGATGATATTTCGAATCATCTGTTGATACTTATTAAGAGCTTTTTCTTTCTTTTCATTTTGAGCTGCTTGTTGTCTGAGCTCTTCTTTTTCTTCTTTGGCTTTGTCCTGAAGAAGTTCAAGCTGACTCATCAGATCGTCATAATTTGCAGCTTCTTGTTGAGTCGCAGACTTTTCTAAGTAATCTTGCTTAAGTGCTTCATAGGCTTTCAGCTGTTGCTTGAGATCTTCATTTTTCTGAGCGAGCTGCTTGCTCTCGGCATATGACAAAATACTATCAGCTCCCTGACGCAAACTCACCGTTACGTACAAAAGAAGAAAGATAATCGAAAGCCCGAGAAATAAATCGGAATAGGATGTCCATACGGACCCATGGTCGGAATTTTTGTGCTTATCATAGTTAAAAGACACGCCAATCTCCTACAAAAGGATTAAACTTCCTAACACCTCCCTTTCGGCAGACCCGCCGAAAAACTTGGTCCAGTCAAACCCCTAATTTGGATCTTGGTCTTGTGGATAATTGTAAAATAACAAGAATGAATGTGCTTTAGTCTAGACATCGAGCGCGATCGATCGCTTATTAAGGCCGAGCGCAACTACTCAGAAACGCATCTTTAAAAAATCCTTAAGCGCCCTTACCTTTTTTTATCTTTAACTTCATTTCAAAAGAACGGCGGGTGTCCATGAGCATTGCTTCGAGGAGATCTTCTTTATTCAGATTTAAGATTTTAACAAGTTTTTCGATCACTGAGTAAGGAGCCGAACAAATTCCCCGCTCCCAATTGGAAATAAATTGGCTTGTCGAGTAGCCCAATTTTTTAGCCAAGTCACCTTGGCTGAGTCCACTTTCCAATCGTTTTTTTTGCATTAATTCGCCAAACATGTAGTTCGTTGGTAGCTGTTTCAAGATCACATCCAGGTTTTTAAAAGCTATAGATCAAGGCCCGCACTATGTAAACTGCTAATACGGCAAAAGAATGCTTTTGCACGCCTACATTTTAGAAAATTAAACACCAGTGTAACTTTGGGGCAAATCCTAAAGTGC
>JBFWYS010000308.1:0-5079 GCA_050186175.1 Pseudobdellovibrionaceae bacterium | reverse complement strand
GATCTGGGTCTCGGGAATCCAACAATACCCCATCGCACCGACTCAATGGCAGTTTCATTCCAATCGCACCAATGAACCCAATTGGTTCGTCGGTGACGGTGCAAACACCGTCTTTGATATTACCTATGGTCTGCCTTTTATTCAGGTTGTGCACGTGGACCCTGCCACAAAGACCATCCAAAATTACAATGTGGCTTCTGTTGCGCAAAACTATTCCGATGCCTGGACTCAACCCAACGCTCGTTGGCTCAACTATGATCAATCGGTAAGCTGGAACGACACCGTGGATTTATTTGGCAACTCGAACCGGCGTGTGAACGTGTTTTTCACTAAGATTCAACAGAGCCTACAAGATAAGAAGCTGTCTTCGACTATCACCGGCTTCGTCGATGGCATATTCACTGAGGCCAACGGCACAAAAGCTCTTAAAGGATGGGCTTGCTTACAGAACTATGGCGAGGCGATACAGGTCTCCGTCCTAGTTGGAGGTCCCGCCGGCGTTGGGAAACAAATTGCAAAGGTCAATGCCAATGTTACCTCAGAGATTGGAGTAGACGTAGCCTGCAAAAGCTCAGGGTTCCCACATCGGTTTCAAATCTCCCTCGCAGGGCTTGGGCAGCACAGAGGTAAAAAAATTTACGTCTATGGAATGTATCCATCGAGATTTGCTGCCGCACCACCAAATCTATTGCTTCCTAACTCGGGTCAATTCGCGATGCCTTGAATCCTTCTCGATAACAGTTTGTCGACCAACTGAACAACTAAAAAACGTCGCATGCCAGTTCCGGCCTTACAAGCAACTTTCGTGACTTCAGTGCTACCCGAAATGAAGTTCCCATCGCATTTTTCAACGACTGTTGCGTGGACTACATTTGAGGGGTCAGAATCCTCATTTAGACACTCAATAATTATTTTTTGCTGGATGTCTGAGAATTTGCCCAATTCAATCTGGAGATCAACTTAGAGGAATGCGGCTGATGTTTCTGTCCTAACGGCTGCTCAAAGGATAAGAAAAACAAACGCAATCTTCTCGGATTTCTAAAGTATCCAAAAGACTCAAACAACCCGCTAACTTTGCGTTATGTTACCCACAAAAACCTCTTCCCTACCCGCGAACCGCTTGAAATCTTACATCTGTCGCCCAGAGTAGAATGAGATTACTCGCGCCTTTGGGAAATTGAGGGAGCTAGAATTTCGATGCGCCTTTACGAAAACCGACATCTCTCGACACTCATGTCGATCGCATCCTATACCTCATGCCGCGCCCGACACCTTCTTTTTCAAGGTGCCCGTCATTCACCAGATTTCTAAAATGCACTTTGACAGTATTGCGGTTAGCGCCAGTGGCAGCCACGGCCTCACCAATGGAGGTCGGCCCACGGCTTTTGATGAATTCGATGATTTGCAAAGATAAAGGCGGCATCTTGCTTGCCGCCAATTCGTCTTTCATTTTTGCTTCGAGTGCGACCTTTTGTTTCTGCATGGACTTGAGAAAGAACTCCAACCATTCGTTCACGCCGCCAGGCTTCAGTTTTGATTTAGCCGGAGTCTTGCAGTTTATCTCTTCGAGTTCCGCCTGCCCTCGGCGCAGAGCTAGGTAATAGGAGTCCTTGTTCTCTTCTATGACCCTCTCGAAAGAGGTGTAGGGCACGTAGCTGTACCCCAACTGTAACAGCAACAGAGTTGTGAGTCCGCGTGATAGGCGGCCATTGCCGTCCTGAAATGGATGAATGTGAAGGAACACGACCACGAATGTGGCAATCACAAGAAGTGGGTGCAATTCTTTACGTCTGATTTGCGTGTTGGTCCATTCGATAAGTTCAGTCATCAAGGCCGGAGTATCAAATGGTGCTGCCGTATGAAAGATCACACCTTTGCTTTTACCGTCGGGACCGAAGGCCTCCACGCTATTGGCGAACTTTTTGTAGTCCCCGCGGTGGCGGTCATCTTTGGTGCTGTATTTGAGGAGCACGCTATGTAGCTGCTTTATGTGATTTTCGGTAAACGGAATATCTTTGAAAGACGCAAAGATCATTTCCATCAGCTCTGCGTAACCGGCCACCTCTTGCTCATCGCGAGATTTAAATGAGTATGTTTTCACCCCACGAAGCAGGGCTTCAACTTCAGAGTTGGTAAGCTTAACGCCTTCGATGCGGGTACTGGATCCGACGGATTCAATGATGGCCACTTGGCGGAGGGCCGCCAGTCTGTCGGGTGCTAATGTCTGAGTGGTGGTCCATCGGCCTTTGAACTCATCGAGTTCTCCAATAAGGTTTGTTATTTCTTTAGGTATTAGGTCTATTTTAGGTGCTCTCATATACCCAAAAACATACCCATAAATACCCATAAAGTCCAATTATATGGCTATTTATGGGTATATATGGGTGTAACCGCAACACTCGGAATCACAATCCGATGCTCTACCTACGGCACGTCTCAAATTGAGAATTGCGATAGACTAACAGATTGGCTGTCCGCTTACATATAAGACTTAAAAACTCATTTATTGCATTTAACAAACTTCTTGCACTTTTTATGAGCCGTAAGTTACTATTTTAGTAACTACCTATGCAAAAAAAGAGCAGTAAGCCAGATATTGAAATATTAGCCGGTCTACCAGTCCGAGTGGATTCACTTTTACTCAATGACAGTTTTTCAAACTTTAAAAGCCCTAAGAAGAAGATTTTTGATCTTAAGAAAAAAGGGTATTTACAACAAATCAAACGCGGTCAGTACTTTAACTTGAAATCTAAATTTATTGAAAGCACGCCTTATGAGGTCATTGCAAATTCGCTGTACTTTCCCTCATATGTTTCTATGGAATGGGCACTTCAACATTACGGTTTGATCCTGGACCGCGTGCACACCGTGACTTCTGTTACTTTGCTACGTTCAAAGAGTTTTAAAACTCCTCTTGCTTCATTCTCATATCAACATGTTTCAAAAAATCGATATCCCATTGGCTATATCACAAAAGATAACAACACCGGCGATCCGTTTCTTATCGCCCGTCCCGAAAAGGCGTTGATGGATTATGTAAATAAACAAGCCAAAGATTTGACCATCAAAACCGACGACGACATTTTAGAATTTTTAGAACAAGATCTACGACTGAACCTAGGTGAGTTTTTAAACATCGTTCCGGCGAAAGAACTCCGAGAACTCCTCCCATTTTATCATCGAAACTCGAAGGAACACCGAATTTTAAGATGGCTCCTCCACCGAAAGGGAGATTGATCATGACCGGCCCCCTCGATACGCTAATATCCAAATACAAACCCACAACTCCACAAGAGTTTGAAAATGCTCTCAAAGAAGTCATTCAAGAAATGACCCTCGCAGGTCTTGCACGCTCTAATTTTTTTGATAAAGCCGCGTTCTATGGAGGCACGGCCCTGAGAATTTTCCACGGTCTTCCGCGATTTTCTGAAGATTTAGATTTTACCCTTCTTTCTGAGCAGAATGATTTTTCCCTGAAATCTTATTTTGACTCCGTTACAAAAATCCTCGAATCATTCGGCCTAGAGGTCGAAATTGAGGACGTCGACAAAAAAAAATCCTCCGATGTAGAATCCGCATTTTTAAAAGCGAATACAAAAATTCACTTGCTTAAGATCGCGGCCAGTAAAAACATGGCCAATCAAATTCAAAAAAATAAAAAAATCAGTGTCAAATTTGAAGTGGATACCACACCTCCCATCGGCTTTGAAACCGAAGTTAAAATTTTACCGCCTCCTATCACCGCCTCAGTCAAGGTTCTGAAACTCTCTTATCTATTTGGCGGGAAGATGCACGCCATCCTCTTTCGCAAATGGCAAAATCGTGTGAAGGGACGAGACTTTTATGATCTTCTTTGGTATTTAGGGCAGAACATCCCCTTGAATTTAAGTTACCTCGAAAATAAAATGCGCGACGGCAACGTCTGGCAAGAATCTAGAAAACTCAATCGAGACGATCTCTTGCAAATTCTCGAAACCAGAGTCAAAACAGTTAATTTCAAAAACGCCGCAAAAGATATTGCCGCCTTTATCAAAGATCCCGAAGAGGTCGAATCCTGGAGCCAGGAAATGTTTCTGGCCGCGGTCAATGGCATTAGAATAGAATAGTTGGTGGCTATCGTAAATTTCCGAATGCCTGTGGACTGAGTTTGCGATGAAGCTTTAGAGCTTCTCAAAGTAATTTTGCGCTTTGCAAGGTGCAAATTAAGCCCCCTAAGCTTGCTTTAATTTGATCATTTGATTTATAAAACTCTTTTCGGCTCCTAAATGAGGAAGCAGGCATAAGTGAATTCCATTTCAAAAAAACCTGAAAAATGCGTGGTGTGCAACTCTCGTTTGACTGCCTACGTCCGCGATGTTCCTACCATTCGTCTCGACAGAATGCTTCCTCTTTTTTATTGTCTTGAATGCGAATCGTTTTCGAATCCTTCTGGTTTTACACCTTCCAAAGAAGCTGGTGAGATGGAGCTGAAATTTCACATCAAAATTGAAGAACGTAACACAAAAAGATCGCATGCACTTCTCTCTGCCATTCTTGAACGCTATAAAAATGTGAGCAGCATTATCGAGATTGGGTGTGGAACCGGTATCATGATCAAGGCGGCAAAAGACTTGGGTTTACAAGCCGTCGGTTACGATATCAATGAGGCTGCAATTGAGTACGGAAAAAAAAATTTTGGAGCCGATCTCCGGGCCGAGCTATGGGACCCACAAAAGCAAATCGAAAAAGTGGATCTTATTTTCTGTATCATGGTTCTTGAGCACCTGGAAAATCCAAGACCTTTGGTTTTCCAAATGGCAGAAGCTGCCAAAAAATACAATGCTAAGATTTTTGTCTCCGTCCCTTTTCTCAATCGAGATCGTTGGCATTTTATTTTGAATCCCGATCCTAAAGTTCCAAACACTCCATTTTTCAATAACGACGTTCATGTGACTCATTTTAGCAGAAAAGGCATGGAAAAATTAGCTAAAGAGGCCGGCGCAACGAACGTCACTTACGTGGGCTCAATGGTGTCCAAAGATGAAAAAGGTTGGGGCGGACTCGTGTTTGATTTTTCTCCTCAGCCCATGACGTCGGTTG
>JBFWYS010000307.1:0-5095 GCA_050186175.1 Pseudobdellovibrionaceae bacterium | reverse complement strand
ACAGCACTGTGGTGGCGCTCACCTGTATACAAGTTGAATATTTCAGGTGTATCCCTTAACATCCCTCAAGATGAAAAAATCATTTGTCTAGAGTCATTTTTTAGGTGCATCCAATCATATTAAACGCTCCCTCAGCGACCAGGATAACGCCAGTTCAAATCCGGAACTCACGTTCATTTTTTGAACTCAAAATATATTTCGATCTCTTCGCAATTCTTGCGAACTCCAAATAACAGTGGTTTCAGTGCTAAAGTCTCGTGGCCCTCTGATTGCTGTATAGCAAAGTGTCTGCACGTAAAAGGAGATCAAAGATGGAAACAAATTTATCAAATGGAAAAGAAATCGCTCAGGACCTTAAAAACGCAGGCCGCAAGGCTTACGACCGAGCAGTCGAAAAGGCGCATGTTGTAGGATCTAATATCGAGTCTCGCTCAAGCGAACTCGCTGAGGATCTAACGAAAACTGCGGAGGCTTACTTCGATACTGCCCAGCAAACGGTTTCTGGTGCGGTCAAAACGACCCTTGGCTACGCACAAAAACATCCTGTGCAAACAGCACTTGGTGCTGCAGCAATCGGATTTGTGGTTGGCATAGCGATGAGTCGCAGACATTAAAAGCACGTCAAAGATCATCGTTGAAAATCAGTGGTGATCTTTGATGACATTTCCACAAAGCTTGCGAGCCGAGAAAAACAAGCTCTCTAGGGAGGAATTAAATTATGTGGCGTTTTTTAACTCTGATTGGCAGCTTTATGATTGGAAAATTAGCAACCAGCGCAGGACCGACTACAATTCAAGTGATCGAACAAACCTGGCAAACTGTTCGAGGGTATTTTTCTGCAGCCATTGTATGCCTGATCAGCACGATTGTTTTAACCGGAGGTCTTCTAGTTTCTCTCCACGAAATGACTCAACAATACGATTTCGCGGGAGCGGTCTTGTTTACCTCGACACTCATATCTTTTCTGGCTGTATCTGTTCTCAGCGCAATTGGCGTCACGATTTCGGTTAGAAAAATGCGTAGCCCGATTTATAAAAATTTAGTTCATAATATGCAGACCCAAAATCATCCGTCTCTCCCAGATATGATCATGCAAACGATCATCGGAGAGCTAGGACGATTCAATCAGCAACGAGCGGCTGCTGCTTCGGCAGCTTCTCCGCCACCCTCACCTTATCCACAAACAGCTTCTGAACCGACGGCATCAGAAGTGCAGACTAAATCCTATCCAAATCTCCATACCCCCCAGCCTCCACCCTATCATTGAGGCACAAATGCAAACTCGCCGTTGAAAATGCAGAGTGCGGGTCCATCTCTCTGGACCCGCACCTCTGCCTTAATATTAAGGCGACCAGGCTTTTGATTCTTCTGTAATTTGCGAACAACCGCTTCCCATTTTGAAAAATTCATTTTGGCGACGACATAAAAATCAAATTGAACAGGAGCAAGGTATTCGACTTCCCCTTTTGCGATCACAAGATCCCAGTTCACAACGCATGCATCTTTTTGTGATTTATAGAGAAGTGCGTAACAAGCAGCGATGCTAACAGCATACAAACTACCACCAAAGGCCGTGCCTTTATGATTGTGATTCGGCTCAAGCGGAATCCGCACCCAGCACTCGTCCTGAGAAAGTTTTTCCACCTCGACTCCAAAGGCATTCAAAACAGGGATTTTTTGCAGAATCTCTTCTTCGATTAGTAGTTCCTTTGATTTATTCACTCAAAACCTCTTTTAAAAAGATTACGCAGAGAACGCAAGTTTGACAATAAGAGTCCCAGTCCCTACAAAACTCTTTATTCCAGATATCAGATATAAGATATCGGGAATTGAATTTGCGAAATATGAAGGAGCCCCCTTTGCTGAAAAATTATATTCCTGCTCCTTTTCATCCTTATTTTGCAGAGTCTTTACTCTCTTTTCCTATTCAAGAAACTAAAGCCACCTGCTTCAACTGCAATCACACTTTCAATCCCAGTTTAAAATGCTGCACTTATCATCCCTTCCTTCCCAATTTTCTGGTGGGGGTCATTCTGCAAGATCCAAGTACGGCTCCTGAAAGTATCAAAGCGATCGAAAGTAAAATTACCAACAAAGAGTACGCTTTGCCCCTCGGACTGATAGCTCCGACCTCTTTGCAAATTCCATTTAACCGGAGAATCCCCGGAGAGTTTGGCCATCGTGCGGATTGGGCCTGCCCATTTTTATTAGCTGACTCAAATCAGTGCGGTATCTGGAAAAATCGCAACTCTCAATGCACCAGTTTTTATTGCAAAAGTGACTATGGTTCGAATGGTTTTCAGTTTTGGGACAATATAAAAAAACATATGCACTCAGTTGAAATTGAAATCGCTAAAAAGATTTTAAAGGATTTCAATTGGTGCGAGTCTTCTGTAGAATTACAAAAAGACTTCTTAAATCGCCGCGAAGGTTCGCTCTTTGAAACTCAATTTAACTATTTGAGAGACGTAGATTGGAACCGGCATTGGAAAGATACAGATTTGTCGCCTCACGATTTTTATCTGGAGTGCTCGCGACTATTTTTGGAAAAATCTTCCACGTGGTCGGCTTCTTACCAAGAGAGCTCCGCTAAAATTCCGACTCCGAAACCTGTATAATCCGTATAAATAAAAAGGTTATCAGCGAAATATCTGCAAAGCCATCGAAAACCACTTTAGTCCGTTCTAAATAAACTTCAGGAGCTCTTCAAAACCTTGCCTTTTTTACCAGGTTCAAGCAAATTCTCACCATGCTCATTAGAAAATTTCTATTTTGTCTTTTCATGGCGACAGCGCCCTCTTTTGCGTTCGCTATTGAAATTCACAGCTTTATCGGAAAGGACTGTGACCTTACTCAAGGGCTCATCCTCGATGTTTCAGAAGGACAAATCACAGTCTTAACTTTAACAGGTGACTCCAAGGTTCTCGCTCAGAATGCTATCGATTCAATTCTTATTCACAACACAGTTACAAACCCCATCCAATCTATCAGGGTCGATCCGCTGTCAAAAGCCCACTTCCGGGATGTTTATGTTGGATCTACCAAAGAGCTTCTTTTTAACGGTTGGGCCGTAAAGTTCATCGAGAACCTTGTTATTTTTATGGATGTGCAGGGCAAAACTCATGTCTTAGAAATCAACGACATAACTCGTATTCGCCCCGCTACCACAGACAAAAATCTGTTTACACCGGAATACAGGAAAGCCAGTTTTGATTTTGGAGACTTTGCTAACAACTGCCCTAGTATTAAAGAGCAAAAGGGCGAAATCAAAAGTTCACGAGTTCTTGCCGATCAAATTCAAATGGACGAATTCCTCTCAAATTTAGAAAAAGGCTTTCGCCAGCTCGACGGATTTCAAGAAAGAACTTATCTCTATGCAAGACCCCAGTTGTTCGATCCAAACACCAGATTAGGCTTCCCTTCTTACGGCAAAGGGGGCGATGGGGAGCCAAGCCGCTTTCCTCTTTACTTTCAGTGGACTTCAGGCGATCCCTTCCGCTTTCAAAGTCTGACACAATTTGGAACTCCGGTTGTGGAGTGGACACCAACTTTTACACCGCCGTTCGTGATTCGCACGGAGGTGAAGTCTCATCTTTTTCATGCTTCTTTTGTTGGTAATCTTCCCTTTATATCAGCCGGCGCAGATAGATTTTATTGGGATCCTGATCTTAATTTCTCCGACCTTGCTAAAAGTAAATCCTCTCTTTTTGCGGGGATCTCATTTAACTATATGGCACTGATGGGTTTTGACTGGGGGCCTTGGTCAGCATCTTTTGGAACATACTTTCCGATTTTTGCGGCTTATGGATACCCTCAACATGAATATCGCGAGATTCTAGCGACCTCCGTTTCTCCGATTTTTCGGTTGATGTATACGGGTCCAAACTGGAGACTTCGCGGGGTCTACTCGCAAACCGATAATAAAAAGAACAGCGGCATTGAAAACAAGGATCTCAACCATGAATCAAATCCAGATTTCTGTCCAACCTGTTCTACCGAATCTGTCGGAAAATCTATTGGTCGCTTCGACCTCAAATCACATTTCTACAGAGTTGGTATTGACTATGACGTTCTTGTAAATACCAGAATCAGCTTAGATCAGATCTTTTTAAAAGCTGACTACTCAGAATCTCATCTATTAACAGGTCTCACCAATCGATTTGGTTTTGATCATGCGACTTCCGCACTCACCGTCTCCCGAGATTTCGGAGACTACGTAAATATTAAACTCTTCTACGTACGTTACCAGTTTGACGATTTCTTTGATTTCAATGCGAAGGTAAATAAGAGTGATAAAGTGAGACATACATTTGGAGGAACGCTTGAATTTATTTTTTAAGTTTTCTCTCCTTCTTCTCTTGTTTTGTGTGAGCCTTCAAGCATCGGCTGTAAATCTCCAAGCTCTTTATACGTCCGCATGTAATCGCGAAATCGGTCTTGTTTTTGGAGTGGATAAACAATTCATTCACTTTCTGACGATCGAAGGAAAAGTTCAAAAAATTAGAAGATATGAAGTTCTGTTTTGGGTCGACTATCCAACAGATAGCTTACCAATGTCAGAGAGTGTCGATCTTCGTGATATTTCTCACCTTGTCGTCAAAACACAAAAAGGCAACGACATTGTCGACTTGGTTCGCGGTTGGCCTATTGGATTTACAGAAGAAAAAATTTCTTTCATTGACTTCGAAGGTAAAGAATCACTTATTGACCGAGATAATATTTTTTCTCTCGAGTACGTTCAGACCAATTCGTTGCTTAATTTTACCCGACGAAAAGACCTTCAGTTATTTTCTTTTGTGCATCCTTATGCCTTCCGCGATTGCCCACTCACAAAGGCTGCCAACACGGTTTTTCCGCAGCAAATTCTGAGTGACCCTGTCGTAATAAAAAAGGAGCTCGATCGACTCCAACAAGGATATGAAAAAATAAAACGTTACACACGAGAACAAAATTTTTATCCCCTTCCTCACGTTCACGAAAACAGCACTCGACTTGGAATCTGGCAGAACTTCAACTCAAGATACGGAAGCTCGACAAAGAGAATTAACAACTTGACCCCGGTTCTAACTGACGAAAGCTCTAGCGACGTTTTTGA
>JBFWYS010000306.1:0-5097 GCA_050186175.1 Pseudobdellovibrionaceae bacterium | reverse complement strand
GCCGCCGCTACCGCCGCCGGCTCCCCCGTCGCTAGCGATCGAAGTGTTGATGGTAAATGCAGTTGCGTGTTGAAAGGAGATCGTACCTCCCGACATCAAAAAGATGTCCGGCCCTGCGGCAAAAGCTGTCCCGCTTCCCCCTGTTCCTGCTGTGGAGACCCCAGAAGAAATCGATGAGGGAAAGTCCATGATATTGAGCGTAGCCCCTTTTGATACGAAAATCGTTCCGCCTAATGCAGCTCCTCCTCCTCCTCCGCTAAATCCACTTCCATCCGATGCTCCGAATCCCCCCTTCCCTGAACTAGAACTCGTGTAGTTCCCTCCGCCTCCGCCTCCGCCAAATCCTCCATTGCCGACGTTTGGAGTACTCACCCCACTAGAACTCAAAGCGTTGACCGCACCGCCTCCGCCGCCAAATCCTCCATTTCCTCCTGGCCCATCAACATTGACATCAGCGCTAGCCCCGCCTCCTCCGCCTCCTGCAAATCCTCCATTTCCCCCTGATCCCGGACCGACCTGGATACCAGATCCGCCGCCGCCGCCGCCGCCAAATAAACCTGTCGAATTTCCCCCGTTGCCGCCATTAGCAGTCTGACTTAAATTTGACCCGCCGCCGCCTGCGCCCATTTGAGAATTTCCACCATTGCCTGCGTTTACGCCGCTCGCTGCGCCGCCGCCTCCTCCTCCTCCGCTATTGCCTGTCCCGTTTCCGCCATTCACTCCCGGCGAGCCGCCTGCTCCTCCAGGATTTCCCGCAAGATCATTTCCTCCATTGCTTGCAGACGAACTCTGCCCAGCAGTGCCATCAGATCCGCCGCCGCCTCCATTAATCGTTTCCCCCCAGCCGTCTCCTCCATTGCCTCCGCTTAAAAACAATCCTCCTCCTCCTCCTCCTCCTCCTCCTCCGCCGCCCGCATTTCCTCCAACACCGCCATATCCGCCTCCTCCGCCGCCCGATTCGCTTCCATTAGCTTTCCCGTTTCCGCCGGTGCCTTGGCTCATTCCACCGCCGCCGCCGCTACCAGAAAAAATGATGGTCCCACCATTTCCACCTTGAGCAAAACATCCGGAAAAGCTTACTCCTTGCAATGTAACCGTATTGTTCTCACCAACAAATAGCCCGCCGCCAGCTCCTAATGCGCCGCCGCCTCCTGACTGCCCTCCATTACCGCCGATCGAAGCTGCATTTTGAACGGCGATCGATCCGCCGCCGGTATTTTGAAAAGTGAATCCGGTTGAATTGGGAGCAATAAAAAAAGGCTGGTAAGAGTTTCCGCCATTTGTACCGTTAATTGTAATGGCATTCGCCATCGCATCGACGATAGTAATATTCGAACCGATCGGCGGCAACGATTGCGTCAGAATGATTGTTCCGGCAGTGCCGAATTGGATGGTATTGGGCCCCGCTGCATTGTTCGCTTGGTTGATACAATAGCGAAGGGTTCCCGTTGTTCCTGCGCCTGTGTTCGTATCTGCCGTGCTATTGACAGTATACGTTGTTCCAAAGAGCGCAGAAGATTGCAACAGCGCTGAAAAATAGAACAACGAACGGACATATTTTCCCATCGTTCCTTGAGAAAGAGAGGCCATTGAATATCGGTTATGGAACATGTTTTTCCTTTTCAAAGTGACGGAGGCGGCTGCGGAAACACGAAGAAGCTTCGGTAAAGCTTCGCAGTGCAGAGCAGGTGAAGCGTCCTTGGGCACGAACTGGCCAGATCCAAAAATGTGCAAAGTCGAGACCAGTACAAATACAGATTTAATTCTATGTCCTCCAAAAATTCAATTAATATTTGAAACGATGCAGACAAAAATGAAAGATCTCTTCAACTCGATTTTGCAACTTTTTAGGGTCCTAAAAAGTTGCAAAGTCGAGTTGAAGAAATTGAGCCGGCGCAAACGCCGGCTCAACCACACTACAAATGAGATGCCGTGTTTTGATAAAAAATGCCCGGAAGGTTGTTGCGCAGCATTTTGTACCCGATCGCTAATGTGAGGTAGTACCCTCCCATGAAACCAGAACGGGCGGCAGCTCCTTTGAACAAGCTTTGGACGCCTTCTTGTTTGACGACGGTCTGCAATGTGCGCGCCATGGTTGGATATGTCCCTTGCACATCGCCTTGCATCAGGACATTGATGCGGGCTGCCGGTGTGCTGATAGCCCCTGCAAAAATTCCTGTCGCAATGCTGGCTATCCCCTCTTTTAGTCCAACGTGGGGCACATAAGGCTCAAGCTGGTTTTCAAGGACCCGCCTTCCACCAAAAAATGTCCCGAACACGATCGAATCGCGCAGGGCGATCGGTCCTGCCGCTTTAAAAAAGCTCGCCATGCCATTTTCTGCTATCGACCTTTGGCAAACGGAATAGATGCTGCCTCCATGAAGCTGGTGCAATTTAGCGACCCTTTCAAAAGGGGCAATGGCGCCAGCCGAGATCAACCCAGTGAAAACCCCATTAGCGACCATCTGACTTTGCGATAAGTGCTGCGTTTTAAAAAAATGCTCTGCGATCAGCCCGTTGACCATGAAGGGCACTCCCCCCTGGACAAAAGCTCCTGAGCAGTTCGCTGCAGCGCCGCGCCATAGCCATGTTCCGAAAGGGGGCATCCCTTTCCGGCTCATGACATACGTTGCTGCGGTATCTAATGGCTGGGTGGCCAGTACGCTGAAAATATCAGCGCCGACTCCCAATGTATAATTTCCGGCCGCGTTAAGCTGCGGCTCTGTGTGAATAGACATACAAAAATTTCTCCTAAAATAATTTATTTTTCCGACCCTTTTGAGATCGATTTAAAAAAAAAGAATGGGGTTGAAAAAATAAATTTAGCGGGTAGGGAAGCCCCGCTTCTTAAGAGAAGCTGCTGATTTGATTTGAACAGAAGGAACCGAAGAGGCGTAAAAAGCCCCGGAAGTCATGCAAAAGGTGTTAAAATGCAAACTTTCTTGTTCCATGGACAAAGATGATACATCATCTACATAATTATTTGCAACAAAGCGCCCTAGCAATGCGCTAGAGCGCTTTTGATATCTTTCTTAATATCTTCTTCTACCGCGCGTCGGCGGCTGGCATTGCTGGTCGGTGCCATCGCAAAGGTATGCCGGTCCTGGGCATTCTACAGTGACAGAAGGGCTCTGAGGCGTGTTGCAATTTTGGTTCATCCCCAAATTTCCATTAAGAACGCTTCCAATCCCCCCGTTGCCGTTCAAGTAGCGGGTGAAAGCATTGGTGAACTGAATTCCCGGCCCTGCAGGAGCGCAGATTCCACTCTTGACAAAGACATTATGATCTCTAAAGAACGAGTAAACGCCGGCAGCAAAGGACAGATGGTTGCTCACTGCATTTCCAACGCGGTAGCCGACATATCCAGATGTCCCATAACTTTCCGTCACGTCATACGGGAATTCCGCCTGAAAGAAATAGCATCTGCCATTGTTGCCGTTCCATTGGCATATATCTTGGACCGTATGCTCGCAAGCAAGTCCGTAGGCAGTCACGTTGTTTCCGTTCACCTGCATCGCCGTATTGCAGTAATTATCTTCATTGTAGACAAGGCCCTGGCTGTCATGGTCCGCTCTCCACAGCCATAGGTTGTCGCAGACAATCTTATCGCTATTGATCTGCACCATGAGCTCAGTTTGATTAAAAGGCTCGTTCGGATTGCCGCTAAATCTTCCCGTCCTGCAGAAACAGTCATAGAGAAAACCGCTTGTGATCGACTGGTCTCCGCCAACAGGCCCCCATTGGAGCAGCGTCGGCGTAACGGGATTCGTGCTCGGGCCTGCTTGCAGCAAGACTCCTCCTACTCTAACGCCGCTGACCGATCCGACAACAATGCAAGGTTTTCCTGTAGAAGAAATGATAATGGGGAATCCGATGCCAAGGACAACAATATCCGGTTTATTGATCTGGATCGAGTCGGTCAGGTTATAAGTTCCTGGAGTCAGGATCACATGGTAGCCCGCTTCGATCTGCTGGTTGATCGTTGCCGCAGTATCAGATGATGCCCTTGCGACATAGACCTGTGTAAAGTCGACAGATACCACTGGGGTGCTATTGTCTTCCGATGTGCCTATCTTGTTCGTCTCGATTTGGGGAATTTTGAGTTTGTAGCTCCCTGCTCCAGCATCAGTGGTAATGTAGGGTTTTTCAGCAATGATCGGCGTCGCAGCGACAGTCGTATATGGATTTCCAGTGCAGGTGGCCGTACATGATGGATCTGTGCAGTTCAGGCATCCGCACGGCGGCGTTCCAGTCGGACAGTTGCTGCAATGGCTGGCAGGTGCGCCATTGCATCCTACAAAGACCTGGCTCCACACACCATTAGACCAGTTAGGACAAGGGGAAACGCCACTGCACACCGATCCGCTTGGCACAGTCATATCGGTGTTTCGAGTGATCCATTGCTGCTGGGATCCTGAAACAACAGCGCTTTGGTTCATCAAATCCCCGGAAATTTTGCAGTCGGCCATAAAACCGCCGCTCGAAAATCCACCTTGAAATCCCGGAAGGGCAAGCTGGAATAGATAAAGCGTTCCATCCAAGTGGATTTTCCTTAATGGAGATGCTTGAGAGGCCGCCCATGTCATTCCGACTGCAGTTGTCGGCACCCAAACGCCAGGCGTCGTCGTCTTAAAGTTTTCGGCAGATCTCCAAAAAGTGTTGAGTGCTCCTACCATGTAATCAGGATTCCCTTGCGGACAAGAAACGCTGTTAATGATGGTATCTCCTGGATTCTCCCCTAACCCCATGATCGAAGTGTAATACCCGATCCTGTAGCCCTCTGAAGAATTCGTTGAGGTATATGTCCCCGGCGCAAACAGAAATGCATAGCCCTGGTTGACAAACTGTCCATTGTCAGGAGGCACCTGCCCCCCGTTCGTTGCAAATACTCCATCGATTGTGCTTTGAATGATCACCGGTGACATCAACTGCGTGAACACGTAGACATTTGCAGGCCAAACAGGCGGATTGGGATTGGCTGCAAGCGCCGTTGCACAACAAGCTATGCTTGCTAAGATAAGATTTCGAAACAGTTTCATGAAGACCATTCCTTATGTTGGAGTTTTTCATCTTCAAAAATTATTTCCTTAAGTGATT
>JBFWYS010000305.1:0-5101 GCA_050186175.1 Pseudobdellovibrionaceae bacterium | reverse complement strand
TAACAATTATGGGAATAAGAGTCGCCACAGCGACATTGGAAATCTAAAGCTCCGCTCTAGAGGCCCAGAACTCGAACCAGTTCCTCCTATATTGGCGCGTGGACAAGACAAAAAATCTCCGCCAAAAACTGTCGATCTTAAGTGGAGTGAGGTTTTTGCCGCGAAATCATACACGGTCGAAGTTTCAAAAACGGCGGATTTTAAGGATTCACATAAGAAAGTAGCACGTGATCCTGCAAGTGCCCTCACGCTTCCGGGCGCAGGAAACTATTATTGGAGAGTTCAACCAAACGATGCCGCTCAGAAACCGATGACAGAGTTTTCTCCGCCATCTGAAATCCAATATCAATATGTCATTCCACCACCAATGCCTGCGGTTTTAACTCCTAAAAAAGGAATTACTTACTTTATGGCTGTCGCAGCTGAGCCATACATCTTCTTAGAATGGAAAAAACAGAAAAATGTCGACTCTTACGAGATCGAAATTTCAAGAACGCCGGATTTCAGCACATTTATTATTAAAGATAAAACAAAAGTGAACCGTTTCTTAATCCAACAAAAAATGCCTGCGGGCACTTACTATTGGAGGATCCGTTCGAATCGAATGGATTTGGACTCCGATTGGAGTGAATCGCGGGAATTTCATCTGATGAGTGCAAAATAATGAAATACTCAATTTTCGACTCGCTATTAGAAGCTGTATTTGCAATCAATAAAGATCAAAAGATCGTCTATTGTAATGAGACTGCTGGGGTACTCCTCGACAACTCAGTTCGTAAATTGATGAAAATGACCCTACCGGAAGCCATTACATTTATTCCAAATTCACCTGAATTTTATAAAAATTTGGCAAACATCACAGATCCTTCTCCCTATGAAGAGCTCAATTTCGAGACCTCCACAGGAAAAGCCGGAAAACTTCAAGTGACAGTCCAGCCCGACACAGAGTCAGATCCACAAAATCCTTGCTGGCTCGTCTTTTTCCGAGACGTCACTCTAGAGGAAACACTTCAAAAGAAATATCGGTCTCAACTTGAACAAAAAGAAGAAGTCATCCTAGACCTTCAAAAAGCCCGCGCCCAGCTAGAAGAATACTCTAAAAACTTAGAAAAAATGGTCGAAGAAAGAACGGCTGAAATTCGTCAATTAAATAGATGGATGAGCGCACTTCTCGACAGCCTTGGACAGGGATTTTTTATCTTTGATAAAGACTGTAAGATTCTACCCGTGACTTCAAAAGCCTGCGAATCGACTTTAGAAACAGATCCAAAGGGTAAATTTGTGTATGACATTTTTAAAATCAAACCTGAAAAAGTGGACGGATTTAAAAAATGGGTCATGACAGTTTTCGGCGAAATGCTTCCATTCCAAGATCTAGCACCTCTCGGTCCAGACCGTTATCAACACTCAAAAGACCGCGAGATTTCGATCCAATATCATCCAATTCGCACACCTGAAGGAAAAATCGATGGCGTTGTCGTCGTGTCCACCGACATTACAGACCTTGTTCAGGCTCAAAAAGAAGCAGAACGAGATCGCAACTACGCAAAAATGATCGTGAACCTTGTTAAAAACAAGAAAATGGCCCAATCCTTTGTGCGCGAAAGCCAAAATATTCTCGCAGAACTCAAAACCTATATTCAAAGACCTAACCCCGACACAGAAGAAGCCTTTCGTTTGCTCCACACTCTCAAAGGCGGAGCCGCGACTTTAGGAGTTGCGGAGCTCGCTGAAGAATGTCACCAGGCCGAGAATAAAGTTTCTCTAATAAAAGAACCAGGTTCAGATGCTGCCGCTCTTTGGAAACAAATTGCCACACACGTAGTAACCGCGAACGAACAATTTGCAAATTTCATTAAAAACCAAATGGCTATTTTAGGAATTGATGTCACACGAACCGAGAGATACGTCGAAATTCCGGCAAGCAAACTTGTATCCTGGTCGCAGAACGCTTTATGCCCTGTCGTTACGACATCCGGAAACTCGGGCTCCCCTCTTGCTCACGACATTCTTGAGAACTGGGCTCTGCAGCCTCTTCAAGAAGAGTTTAAAAGTTTTGATCCTATGATCCAAAGTACAGCTGAAAATTTAGGAAAGAAAGCCCTCCCTCTCACATTTAGCGGCGATCCGCTTCGAGTTTGGCCCGAGGCTTATTCAGAATTGATGGCCTCGTTAGTTCATGCTTTTAGAAATGCTGTTGATCATGGTTTCGAATCTCCAGAGGATCGGGTCATGCTTGGCAAACCAGAGGCCGGAAAAATCGAAGTTCACTTTGTTAAAGAAAGCCCTCATAAATTTCGAGTTGAAATTCGCGATGACGGTGCCGGCATCAATCCAAGGAAAATCCGTGAGAAGTTGGCCTCACAAGGCAAACCCCATGAGCACGAAACAGATGAACAAGTCATCCAACACGTTTTTGACAGCCAATTCTCAACTCGCCAAGAAATCACTCTGGTTTCGGGCCGAGGAGTTGGAATGGATGCAATTAAAGAAGCCGTCAAAGCTTTGGGAGGAGACGTTCGCGTTCTCTCTACCCTTGGAAAGGGCTCTACAGTCGTCCTCGAACTTCCATGGAAAAAAGCGGCCTCGCAGCCCTTGAAGAAGACCGCTTAATTTTTTTAGTCAGCTGGCACGCACATCGTAGCTCCGGTTTGAGGGCTACAGCCTTTCCAGTAGGTTTTTTCGCAAGCGTTGTTTTCAGGTGTCAACCAATCTCCTGATTCCACACATTTTTCCCACAAGCTACTGTGAATATCCGTAGCCTGCCGTTTTGCAGTCTTGATCATAAAATTCAGCATTGCCCGACCTTGCGACCGAGAAACGCCTAGAGCTTGAGAGAGATTCGCAATCCCCTCGCTCGTTGGCATTTTAAAATATGCAATACTACGTATATCTTTTTCTGAGAATCCCAAACGAGCAAGCCCATCAAAGCTACCCGCATAAGCCACGGCTAGTGCATGATCTAAAATTTTCAAGCTTTGTACTGAAACGCCAAATCTTTCTTGCCAGATTTCATCAGTTCTTTGATCGAAACCACGCTCATCGATCGTGTTTAAAGTTGATCCCTTATTTTTGCAGATGAGCCGATCTTCACATCCGTCACGGTTGCAAAAACGTTCGGGCCGACAGTCACGAGACTCGGTTCCGCCATGCCCGACCCCTCTTGAAAGCCACTTACAAGCTGGCAAAAATGCGGCGCTGACCAACAGAAAAGAGAACATGAATCGCAGTTTCATATACTTCCTCCTTGAAGGATATTGTTAGAATTTATTCACCAAACTTAGCGAGCCGGAATACACATAGAGGCACCTGTCTTAGGGCTGCAACCATTCCAATAAGTTTTTTTACAATTGTTATTTTCAGGAGTCAGCCAATGTCTTGAAGAAATGCACTTCTTCCATAAACCGCTATTCACATCGGAGGCCTGAGCTTCAACTGTCCCAATCATAAACTTTAACATCTCTTTAGTTTTTGCAGGACTCATTTTCAAATTCCTCGACACAGCTACGATTCCTCGCTCCGTTGGAGCCTCAAATTCCGCAATTTTTCTTATGTCTTTTTCATTAAGACCTAATTGAGCTAGGCCCTCAAAACTTCCTGAGTATGCTACGGCTAACGCACGATCGAGAACTTTTTGAGACTCAGGAGAAATTCCAAACTCCTCCTGCCAAGCCAAAGTTCGCTCTCCTTGAATATCGACTTCGGAAGATACAATATTAAATCCCGCGCCACCACCATTACCGTCTCCAACACCATCACAAACAGGACGATTTTCGCATCCGTTGCGATCACAAAAACGTTGAGGTTTACAACCATCGCGGACTTCTTTTCCTCCATGCCCTACGCCGGTCGAAACATCTCGAGGGTGTTCATAACTATTTCTTCGGCATCCAGTGCCGATCACCGCCGCTGCCAAGACACATAATAAAATCCCTTTGTGCAGTCTCATTTTTGTCTCCTGTAAAAAATTTTATGTACCAATTTCGATTTGCTTCTCCAGTCAGCTTTGCAAAGACCGAAGAATCAATCTGAATAAAATTGATGAAGAACTCTCTACAGAATGTGCATGAGATGGAGATGATTGTGTGGAGAAATGAAATTTAGTTTTACAGAAAGGAGATATTGGGGGCGAACATGGTATGGGTTTAGGGTCGTAACCAAGAAGATCTGTTTCCAGACATCGTACATGCGTCCTGACAATCGGGGCTCGCTCCCACGAACCCCCTAGACTGTGAACGTCACGTTAATGCCGTTCGTTTTAAGGCAGGCAGAAGAGCCACACGTCCGAAGTTCTAGAAAGCAGCTGTAATTTCATCGAAAAATGCGGACCTATTTCCCAGGATTATGTTTCTGCCAAGCCGCCTTTAGCTTCTCATCCAAAGTTTTTGGAGAGAAAGGCTTCACGATGTACTGACTCACACCCGCAATAACGGCTTCAGTCACCTGATCTCTCTCAGATTCAGAAGTCAGAAGCAAAAATGGAAGATCTGCTCCTCCATCCATTCCTCGAACCATACGAAGAAGATCAATTCCCTTCATCTTGGGCATATTCCAATCTGAAATGACCAAACGAATCGGTGTTCCGGCGGTTTGCATACTTTGCAGAATCTTAAGACCCTCTGTTCCATCTTCGGCTTCCCAAATATTGGTAAAACCCATGTTTTTCAGATTTGTCCTGACCATTTCACGAATGGTTGGCATATCATCTAAAATCAAAATGCGCGTCGATGGTGGGAACATGATAAGGCCTCCTGTCTAATATCCTACAATAAGATTATTTTGATTTGGTAGCCTTTAAAATTCAAACTCGAGGCTTGAGATTGCCTCCGAACTCTGTTACACATTTTCCCTTGCACATAAGGGCGCAGCCCTTGCTGTTATGCGTTATTTGAAGGAGAAGCTCCATGGCTAAAAAAAGCGGTAGAATTATTGTCACTCTAGAATGCACTGAAGCTCGCGCTGCTGGAAAGCCGGTTTCTCGCTACACGACTACAAAAAACAAGACTAAAACTCCAGGTCGTATGGAGAAAAAGAAGTACAACCCGAACCTTCGTAAGCACACTCTTCACAGAGAAACCAAATAGTCAAAACTGCTTAGACA
>JBFWYS010000304.1:0-5102 GCA_050186175.1 Pseudobdellovibrionaceae bacterium | reverse complement strand
AAAATAGAGGGCGAATTGGTAGGAGTTTCCTCCGATCAGTCCGGCTTTCTGAAGAGACGGAAAACTGTTTTTCAAATGAAAACAAACCGCTGAACAGTCATGTAAAAGTTGAGAGTAGGCTTTTTCGGTGGGAACCCCTGAAGAATCATAGAAGACCAAAGCTATTTTACTCGAATGAGTTTTGCAGGCTTCTAAAAAAGACTTGGCTAAGTCCTTTCGTATACAAAGCATCTTATCAAAGGACCATCTTTGTCCGTGGTACTGACTCAACGACGGCATTGCATTAACTCATCATTGCTGAGGATTGCTCTATTCATAGATCAGTTATTGTACGAAAGTTGGTTTTCAAGACAAGAAAATTTCACTGTGCGAAGATTTATCTGTATACTAAAATCATAAATATCGGAGGAAGTCGTATGAAGTTGTTGATGGGTCTATGGAGTGTCCTACTGCTGCCTAGTTTTCTTCTCGCGCAAACTCCGCCTCCGGCCCCAAAACTTCCCCTTCAGCAGTCAAATCCCCCACCTCCTGTTTCGGGATCTGTTGATTGTTCGCGTATCTATGGAGGAAAACCGACTCAATGCAAAAAGGTTAAATGTGAGAATACGCAATCACGCCTTATTGGAACTTGGAAAGGGAACTTTTTTTCCTATACCTCTGATTTTAAAGCGAGGGAACGGAAGAAAAGACCTGCTAATGATCCCACACTTTTCCGTCCTTATACTAACACGACCGTCTACTCGAGTGAGAATTGTCTAACAAACGAAGGTAATGGCGAAGTTTTTGTTATTGCCAATAGGACGGACGACTATCCAACTCACATGGGTTTGATTGCAAAAAAAGAAGAATTTCTGATGGTACAAGGGCATAAGAAGGGAGTTCCCTTTTTGCGCATTATTGATAGTAAAAACATAGTTTCAGAATTTAAATTAGAGTATGCGAATGAAGTCGGGTTTGTTTGGGTCTGGACAATGGAGACTCCAAAGACAGCCACTTCACCTGAACGACGAATCGATTTTATAGTGATGCGCGATTTTTCAAGTATAAAGGTTCCCAAGATGTATATGAAAGTGACTCTTTCAATCGGCCCCCGAGAGAATCCAACTTGGGCAGGCGTCATAAGTTATGGTTCTCGTAGTAAAATATTAAGAGAGCAGAAAGAATCTCCAGAGTCGCTTCCAAAAGATCCCTCAAAGGAAAAACCTGCAACCAAACCTCCCAAGTTTTAGCTCGCCTTCACTTTGATTTTTTGAATTTTATCCCCAAGCAGAAGCGAAAATTTTCCAGAGATCTTGACTCCAAGCTTTTCAGCAACAAAAGCGCGGACAGCGGCCTCGTTAACCGGAGCAAGACGCTGTTCTTCTAATTTTTCCCAGTGAAAAACACTTCCTGAGGTGAGACCTAACTGGCCGGCAAACTTCTCAAGGGAAAGCCCGATGGCCTTTCTTAAAAATTTTACTTCTTTTCCGCGCAGAGGAATGCGGTGGTAAATAACCGCCTTTGCTGCCAAATTTTCGAGGACCTCAGGATCAAGGTCGATAACAGCTCCATGCTTTGACTCTCTCATCGGAACATTTTCAAATGATATGTATTCGAGACTTGTGAGACCTTTTAAATTTTCTTTCCATTTTTTCATTCAATCCTCATTTAAAAAACTGTAATAATCAAAATCTTTGAGTCGGCTTCATCAATACAAATGAGACTTAAAGTCTCCCCATCTAAATCTGGCCCTACGATGCGGATTTTTTGATCACGCTGAATAAACAGCAATCCATGTTGAGCACAATGCCGTATATCCTTATGGGAAATGCGGCGTTCACTCATTCTCTGCTTTCCGTGAAGAGTTAATTGATACTCACCTCGGCCTACCTGGTCCAAAAAATGTTGAAAAGAATCCACAGAAAACATCCCATTCTAATCACCCATATTGAATATTTCAATGAAATATTCAATATGGGTGATTTTTTATATTTTCTCCTGCAAAAATTTGGTCTTCATATGCTTCTTGTGTTTGCTTGAAGATAAGGGTGATAAACCGATGGCCGGTCATAATAGGTAAATTTTATTATGCGTGTGACCCTGCGTGTCCCGCTTTCGGAACGCGGTACCTGACCAAGGTCGATAGACAAACTCTCCGAATGTTCTATAGAATTTGAGAGAGGGGGATCTATGTCAAAAAAAGTTATGATCGCGATCTTGTTCTTCGGCGCCCTTGGGTGTGCTACCAAGCCTGTTTCTCGGGAGCCGAGTGGGGATATAAGTGAATCCTTATATGTTCACACTCTTTGCAAGGTCTCCTCGCTCTCTCCAACAAATGGAGAAACACCTGAATTTAAGGCTTGTATGAATATGGTAAATAAGTCTTTCGCTACCGCACCGCCGCGAAATAGATACGAAATCGCGCTCTTAATTTGCGAGTCCCCAACAGCGGGCACAACCTTCAGAGAAAAGGCTTATCCCCGCAGCGTTTGTGATGACAATGCCGTCGGTCTTATTAAAAACGAAACACTGACCCGTGAAGCAAAACAGTGTGCCTCTACAAACAAAACGGATGAAGACGTCGCTCGCATTCGTGGCAATTGCCTCACCGAACTTTTTAACAAGCAACTTCTACAATAAAGTTCCTATGATATCGGATAGGCCGGCATCGTACAGGGTCTCCAAAAAGCGCAAGAAACCATCTTGCGCTCTTAGTTTCGCTAAGCCGTTTTCGTCTTTCTCGGGTTCAAACTTTTTGCCTCTCTTATGCCCATAATATAATAGCTCCTGAGCTATTTCCGAAACTACACGGCGATTTTTCGATAATTTGTTGGAATGAAGGGCATCTTCTATTTCTTCCTGAAAAGTTTTGTATTCAGAAAGAGCCTGGCGTTTATTATCGTTCTTATAAAAATCGTGGCGCATATCGCCGACATCTTGTGCAACCGAATTATATTCGGAGCCACACTCAGATGTAGCGGGTTGCTCCCAGACAATCGCATGTTCTTTGTCCGAGAAACCTGATCGACCGTGGAAGTTATGACTGCCGATCAAATTCAAACGATACTTTTCTCCCTTGCTACTACTTTGGCAGGCAAAAGAAGCTCCTTTGAAATGGATCATGTGTCCGTAACCAAGTCGCGCGAACTTAACAGTGAATTGTTCGTTCTTGCTATATTTCTGCAACATTTCGCGTGTCCAACGAGCCATCACCAAGCGGATTAGTTTTGAACCCGCATCGCTGACATAGATACTGTTTGTTACCAGTTCGACTTTAACTCCGCGACCCAGAGCCGCCTCTATAAAATCACGCATTACCGAGCTAAATTCAGAATAAGCGGTTTCAATATAAATTCTCTTTGTCTCTCGAGCGATCGCACCATAGAGCTCTGCGCGAACGTAGTCTTTTTTAGGACTCCACTGTGCCGTTTGAACGCGCCAGTTTAGAGCTTCTTTGATACCAATTCCGACGATAGGTCGATTGTCGGTGAAAGCAATAGGTTTTGGTAAAGTTCGTTCAGCTTTTGAAATTTCTAAATCGAGCTTCTGGTTTGGTTCACGTGCAGCTTGGTCGTCGATTTCAAAAGCTTGGTTTCCAAACAAGTCTCTTTTGACTTCATCGGGAACGTATAAATATTTGTATTTAAAGTTCGGGTTTTTAGAGATTTTAGTAATTTGTGGTTTAATGCCAAGCACATCTAAAGTATCACTGTTGGTAAAAACAGCATCGAAAGAATCAGAGGCCTTAGTGTATATCTCTTGGTTGTTCGCAATGGAGGCCTGCGTGTTACAAGAAAACACGTCGACGTCCATAAACTCATCACCTTTCACGTTCCAATCAAGATAGTGATTACCCAAGTTACGTCCGCCCAGAAACATGCATTTCACATCTCCAGATTCGACGTAAAAAAGTTTGCGGTGATTAAGGCGATTAAAGACGCGCGAGTTTCGATAAAACTCTCCGAGTCTTGGGTGCGCTTGAATATTTTTTATTAGAGCGTCGGCAAACCTTCTCAAATTGTTCGGATCGATCTGTTTGATTTCGCTTTTCTCAAAGGCATCGCGGAAATTTTCAAGAACTGGTTTTATATCAGTCAAACGATCCGCTTTAGAACTGCCAAGCACGGTCGTAAAAAGCTCAGCAATAAACTTAGCGCCTTCATTCTTTAGAACGGCGGCTCGTTTTTTTGCTACGTCATCTAAATTAAGATCTTCAATTGTTTTTGCGACGAGCTCCGTAAACTCTGCATACATCTTTTGAAGAGCCGCCGCGCGTTTGGCTGTTTCCTTATGTCCAACAATCCAACCAGCTCCTGCAAACCATTCCGTCCAAGTGTCGCCACGAGGGAGTTTGGGAATCGCCTTTTTTAGCGTGGTTAAATATTCAAATTCTGAAATATGATTGTGGATGGTGATATCCACTCCGCAATTCGCTAGGAACTGATAGACTTCTTCGTTCACTTGGTGAGCTGCATGACCATCAAAGGCGTCAGGAATATGCGGTCGATCTCCCGTTTTACTGTCGGCTGTAAATTGAACTTTAACTCCGCGCAAAGCCGCTTTACACATATGAACAGCCAGCAGACGGGTCGTGGTGCCATTATCAAACATAAAAGTCATGATTTTCGCTATCGATCCCGCTGGCAGAGTATCGAGCAGTTTGATACGCCCAATAAGAGCCTGTTTATTGTCTTGCATAAATTGAGGCTCAGAAATCTGCGACACATAATTGCCGAGATCCGAGCCATCCGTGTTCGCCGGCAGACGGGAGCTTTGGAAATGAGAACAGCCGATCGGAAATAAAACAAGAGATAATAGACTCAAGCGCAGAAGAGTTTTCAAGTTTTGGCCTCCAACGTGAAGATTCCTCCTTATTTCGGTATCTTCGAAGAGAATGCCAAGTCCAGTTATAGAAGCTTCTCTCAATGGATTCTTCTAACTCCTATAAAAAAATGCGGGAAAAACGTCTAGATCAAGCCACCCATAACAGACCTTTGTGAAGCAAATCAAAAAAAAATTAATGCCTAGGTTAATGCCCTGAAACGACGTACACTAAGGTTTCAATTCTTATTCGAGAGCGCTCCCACAGTCCGTCGAGTCTCTTTTGTAGGCCTCACTAAATT
>JBFWYS010000303.1:0-5105 GCA_050186175.1 Pseudobdellovibrionaceae bacterium | reverse complement strand
ATGGAGTTCTGTAAACAGTTTAACGCTCGCACCCAAAAAATGGGTGACGACGTGATTCCAATAATCATTACTGTTTACCAAGATCGCTCTTTTACATTCATCACAAAAACGCCTCCAGTGTCGAATTTGCTAAAGAAAGCAGTAAAAATCCAGAGTGGTTCTAAGCAACCACAAAAGGATAAAGTCGGCAAAGTGAAGATGGCGGATGTAAAAGCAATCGCTCAACAAAAAATGCCTGACTTGAACTGTATGAAACTAGAATCCGCAATGTCACAGGTGATCGGGACATCGAAATCGATGGGCCTCGAGTTACAGGAGTAGGATCATGTCAGAAAGAAAAGAAGGCAAAAGAGTAAAAGAATCTAGAAAAGCAATCGACCGCACAAAACGTTATCCTGCTCCAGAAGCTGTGAAAATGGTTTTGGCTACGAAGCCTGCTAAATTCGATGAGTCTGTCGATGTTGCTGTTCGTTTGGGTGTTGATCCTAAGCAAGGCGATCAACAAGTTCGTGGAGCTATCGCTCTTCCTCACGGATTAGGCAAAGTCGTAAGAGTGGTTGTATTTGCAAAGGGCCCAAAAGAAGCGGAAGCAAAAGCAGCTGGAGCTGACTTTGTTGGTGCAGACGACCTAGTTGCAAAAATCACTGGCGGTTGGCTTGATTTTGACAAATGTATTGCAACTCCCGACATGATGGCGACAGTTTCCAAGGTGGCAAAGATCTTGGGACCTAGGGGCTTAATGCCGAACCCAAAAGTTGGAACAGTTACAATGAACGTTGGTGAAGCCGTAAGTGCCGAGAAAAAAGGTAAGCTTGATTTTCGCATCGACAAGGCAGGAATCGTACACGCTTCTATCGGAAGAAGAAGCATGGGCGAAGATAAATTGAAGGACAACTTCAATGCTTTGATGGGTGCAGTAATGAAAGCAAAGCCATCTACCAGCAAAGGTATTTATTTGCGATCGTTGTCGGTATCTTCAACTATGAGCCCTGGGGTTAAAGTTGACGTTATGGCGATCACAAACGAGTACAATTAATTTCTCACCTTCTTAAGTGAGAGTTAACTATTCTAAAGAAAATTAAATCCTGCTCTTAATTTGGAGAACAGGAAATATTAACCGAAGCGGTCAGAGACAGTAGGTTCCGGCTCAAAAAAATTTTGTACTTTTAGTATGAAATGATATGAGCCGGTTTAATGCGAAAGCGCCTACCGAGACAGGGTACTCCTTGAACTGATACCGTCTTCCCAACTAGATGAAAGGAGGTATGCCGATGATAACTCGAGCCGATAAAGTGCAAGAGATTAAAGAGATCACTGAAAAGTTCTCTAAAGCGAAAGCGGCGTTCCTCATCGATTTCAAAGGGATGAAAGTAGAGCAGGTCACAAGCTTGCGCAAAAAACTTTTTCCACTTGATTCTGAGATGAGAGTCGTGCGCAACACACTTGCAAAACGAGCACTCAAAGACTTTCCTGAGATGGAGACTGCGCTAGCAAAATCCTTCAAAGGAACAAATGCGATCGTATATGCGTACGGGGACATTAGTGCTGCCGCTAAGACTATTGCTGATTTTGCGAAGGACGTTGAAGTTCTTCAGCTGAAAACAGGAGCCATGGACGGTAAAGCATTATCTGCAGATGGAATTAAGTATTTAGCAACTCTTCCACCTAAAGAGGTTCTTCGCGCTCAACTACTGGGTTTATTTCAAGCTCCAGCAGGAAAGTTCGTTCGCACTTTGGCAGCTGTTCCGAGCGGTTTCGTTCGTGTTTTGGCAGCCCACAAAGACAAACAAGGCGCAGCGTAAGTTGTTTCAGCTTCACTGCGAGTCGGCAGCGTAGTTGCTGCGGCCTGATTTTTTAATTAACTTTTTGTTCTCGCCAAGCGCGAACAAATTTTTCGGAGGATACTAAAAATGGCTAATTTGAATAAAGAAGACGTAGTTACATTTCTTTCTAACATGCCCGTAATCGAGCTTGCTGAGATGATCAAAACTCTCGAAGAGAAGTGGGGCGTTTCTGCTGCTGCTCCTGCTGCGGTTGCGGTTGCTGGTGCTGGCGCTGCTGGTGCACCTGCTGAAGAGAAAACGGCTTTTGACGTTATCTTAACTGATGGCGGAGCTAACAAGATTAACGTAATCAAAGAAGTACGTGCATTGACTGGCTTGGGCTTAAAAGAAGCTAAAGATCTAGTTGAAGGCGCTCCAAAGGCAGTTAAAGAGGGCGTGAATAAAGAAGAAGCTGCTAAAATGAAAGACGTTTTAGAAAAAGCTGGCGCAAAAGTTACTGTTAAGTAATTTTTGTTTGCGATTTTATAGGTTTGACGCGCGGCCTCTTGCCGAGGCCGCGTAAGTTTCATTAGATTGTGCGTTTACCAAATTTAAGGAGAGGGAATGGGCACTACCCCGATCACAGCCTCGAATCTTCGACTTCGTCGTTCGTACACGAAAAATAAACAGGTCATTGATATTCCTAATTTGATCGAATTGCAGAAGTCTTCTTACGAAGCTTTCTTGCAAAAAGACGTCGATATTGATCGTCGTCCAGATGTTGGTCTTCAAGGAGTTTTCAAGTCTGTATTTCCAATTTCAGACTTCAACGAAACGGCTTCGTTGGAATTCGTTGGTTATACTCTCGAGCCGCCGAAATATGACGTTGATGAGTGCCGCCAGCGTGGAATGACTTACGCAGCTCCTGTGAAAGTTACCCTTCGTCTTATCGTTTTTGATGTGGATGAAGCAACTGAAGCAAAAAGTATCCGGGACGTAAAGGAACAGGAAGTATACTTGGGCGAAATCCCACTTATGACGGCAAACGGTTCTTTTATCATCAACGGAACTGAGCGTGTTGTTGTATCTCAGCTTCACCGTTCTCCGGGTGTTTTCTTTGACCATGATGGTGGTAAAAACAATGCTTCTGGTAAGCTGATCTATTCAGCTCGTGTTATCCCATACCGTGGGTCATGGCTTGATTGCGAATTCGATCAAAAGGACATTATCCATGTTCGGATCGATCGCCGCAGAAAATTCCCAATTACCATTCTATTAAAAGCTCTTGGTTACAGTGTTGAACAACTTCTTGAGTTCTTCTATGACCTCGATGAAGTTCTTGTAAAGGGTGGAAAATTCTACCGTGGCCTCGACATCGAAAGGATGTCAGGTCAGCGTGCTTTAGTTGACATCGTTGACCCAAAATCAGGCGAAGTTTTCGTAAAAGCTGGCCGTCGTATTACCCGTGCTGTAGTTAAAAAAGTAAAATCAATTGATCTTACTGAGATCGAAATCGCTCCTTCTGATTTAGAAGGAAAAGTTCTTGCGAAGCCTATTATTGATGAGGAAACAGGGGAGATCATTGCAGACGCAAACGCGGAGCTCACTTCAACTCATTTGAAAAAATCCCTAGAAGCAGGAACAAAAAAATTCCATATGATTTTCTTTGACGGACTGTCAGTGGGACCGTTCCTCAGAAATACATTGCTAGTTGATAAAGTAGATACAAAAGAGCAGTCATTGCTTGAGATCTATAAACGTCTACGCCCAGGCGAACCGCCAACTTTGGAGGCTGCAACTGTATTCTTCCATAGATTATTCTTTGATCCTGAAACATACGATTTGTCTGAAGTCGGACGTATTAAAATCAATCACAAATTCAATATTTCAAGTGAGGAGTGTCCTCCTACACACAGAACCTTGACTCAAAAAGACATTCTCGCGACTGTCAAAACCTTGATTGATCTTAAGAACGGTCGTGGTGTTGTTGATGATATCGACCACCTTGGAAATCGTCGCGTTCGTCCTGTGGGTGAATTACTAGAAAATCAATATCGTATCGGTCTTGTCCGTATGGAAAGAGCGATACGCGAGAGAATGTCATTGCAAGACCTCGAGACAATGATGCCTCACGATTTAGTTAACGCTAAACCTGTGAACGCAGTTGTAAAAGAGTTCTTCGGATCTTCCCAGTTGTCTCAGTTCATGGATCAGACGAACCCACTTTCTGAGATCACACACAAACGTCGTTTGTCTGCTCTTGGACCTGGTGGTTTGACTCGTGACCGTGCCGGTTTCGAAGTTCGTGACGTACATCCGACTCACTATGGTCGTATTTGTCCGATCGAAACTCCAGAAGGACCAAACATCGGTTTGATCGCCTCTTTGGCAACTTACGCTCGTATTAATAACTATGGATTTATCGAAACTCCGTATCGCAAAGTTGACGAAGGTAATATCTCTGGTGACATCACTTATATGTCTGCCCTTGAAGAAGAAGGTCACCACATCGCTCAAGCGACTCGTCAAGATGCAGGAGCAAAGAAAATTGCTGCTGACTCGATGATCACTCGTATTAACGGTGAGTACGAAATCGTAAATCGTGAAAAAGTCTCTCTTATGGACGTGTCCCCAAGTCAGCTCGTGTCTATCGCGGCTAGCTTGATTCCGTTCCTTGAGCACGATGACGCCAACCGCGCCTTGATGGGATCGAACATGCAACGTCAGGCCGTTCCTCTTCTTCGCTCACGCGCTCCGCTCGTAGGCACAGGAGTTGAGCGTCTTGTTGCTCGCGACTCTGGTACAAGCGTTGTGGCTACGAATGATGGTGTTGTTGAGGCGGTTGATGCTTCTCGAATCGTTGTTCGCCGTTTTGCAAAAGGTGGCGATCTTGGAGCGAACGTTGATATCTACAACTTAACTAAGTATCAGCGTACAAACCAAAACACCTGTTTCAATCAAAAACCAATCGTGCAAAAAGGCGATAAGATTTCTAAAGGTGATATTATCGCTGACGGTCCTTCGACTGAATTGGGTGAGTTGGCTCTTGGACAAAATATCCTCGTCGCGTTCACTCCTTGGATGGGATACAACTTCGAGGATTCAATTTTGATCTCTGAACGCCTAATTAAAGATGACGTTTACACTTCGATTCACATCGAAGAGTTTGAGTGCGTAGCTCGAGACACAAAATTGGGTAAAGAAGAAATCACTCGTGATATTCCGAACGTAGGTGAAGAGGCTCTTAAAGACCTGGATACAAGCGGTGTGATCCGTATTGGTGCAGAAGTGCGCCCTGGTGACATTCTTGTTGGTAAGGTAACTCCTAAAGGTGAAACTCAG
>JBFWYS010000302.1:0-5107 GCA_050186175.1 Pseudobdellovibrionaceae bacterium | reverse complement strand
AACGATGTCCAGCATCCCGATTTAAGCGATGAGCTCAAAATGGTTCAGCGCAGGGCTTTCGCCGGCTTGATGTGGAGCAAGCAGTTTTACTATTTTGATGTGGAGCAATGGCTCAATGGGGATCCAGGATCTTCTGTAAAACGGAATGTGCCGAGGAACGACCAGTGGGAGCACTTGACAACCTTTGATGTGTTATCGATGCCCGACAAGTGGGAATATCCCTATTTTTGCGCTTGGGACACAGCATTCCATTGCATCCCTACTCTGCTGATCGATCCCGACTTTGCCAAACGGCAGATCGAGCTTTTGACGCGCGAATGGTACATCCATCCGAATGGCCAGCTCCCCGCTTACGAATGGAACTTTTCCGACGTCAACCCTCCGGTGCTCGCCTGGTGCACATGGCGCGCTTACAAGATCGATGCAAAGATCGTAGGCAAAGAGGACAAGGACTTCCTTAAAGGGATCTTCAACAAGCTTCTGCTCAACTTCACTTGGTGGGTCAATCGGAAAGACACGGAAGGCAACAATCTGTTCCAGGGGGGATTTTTAGGACTGGACAACATCAGCGTCTTCGATCGGAGCGTCCCTCTTCCCACAGGCGGGCATATCGACCAGTCGGACGGGACGGCTTGGATGGGCTTCTTTTGCACGATCATGATGCGCATCGCCCTCTACCTTTCCTTTGAAGAGCCCCATTACCAGGACATCGCGACCAAATTTTTCGAGCACTTCATGCGGATCTCAAACGCCATCGGGAGATGCGGCGGTGGAAAAGGGAATTCGCTCTGGGACCATCACGACGGCTTTTTCTACGATAACCTCCATCTGCCAGACGGCACAGCGACACCTTTAAAAGTCCGCTCTCTTGTCGGACTTCTTCCTCTTCTTGCTGTTGAAACTCTTGAACCGGAAGCGATGGAACAGCTGACGACCTTCAGCCGAAGGATGGAATGGTTCCTTAAAAAACATCCGCACACGATGTGCAACGTGGCCTGCGTGCGGAAACCTGGAATGGGAAAGAGGCGCCTGCTTTCGATCTTATCCGAAGAGAGATTGGTCAGCATATTAAAGTACATGCTGGATGAAAATGAGTTCCTATCTCCTTACGGGATACGATCTGTCTCGAAATTCCACAAGGACCATCCTTACACCTACACCGTAAACGGCAAGGACTATACGGTCGGCTACCTCCCTGCAGAGTCGGACAGCGGCCTGTTCGGAGGCAATTCGAACTGGAGGGGGCCTGTCTGGTTCCCGATCAATTTCCTGATTATCGAATCGCTGCAAAAGTACCACCACTATTTCGGAGACAGTCTAAAGGTCGAGTTCCCCACAGGCTCAGGCAATCTGATGAACCTATGGGATGTATCGATCGAGCTGTCAAAAAGGCTGATCAGCTTATTTACCCGCAATGAGGAAGGGAAGCGCCCAATCTTCGGAGGGGTCAAGCTCTTTCAGGAAGATCCCCATTGGCGCGACCTGATCCTATTTAACGAGTACTACCACGGCGATAATGGAGCGGGACTTGGAGCGACCCATCAAACAGGATGGACAGCTCTCATTGCAAAACTGATCCAGCAGTCTGGAGAACAATTATAAACGGACTCATTTGTGTATAATTTAGGAGTGTAATTATGGCGCAAACACCTCAAAACAACGACTTGCCTGAAGTCGTTATGCCAAGCCGCCCTTGCATGAAGCTGCTGAAAGGGCAAAAAGCAATGGTCACGGGAGCAAACTCGGGGATCGGAAAGGCGATCGCGATCCAGCTGGGAAAAGAGGGGGCCGATGTCGTCGTCAATTATGTCGTCGGCGACGAAGAAGCTCAGGAAGTTGTCGATGAGATCAAAAAAAGCGGCAGCAAAGCCTACGCCCACAAGGCCGATGTCTCGAAAGAAGACCAGGTAGTCGCCATGTTCCAAAAGATGTACCAGGAGTTTGGGACGATCGACATCATGGTCAATAATGCCGGACTGCAGCGCGATGCCGCCCTTGAAAAAATGACATTGGAGCAATGGAACACGGTCATCTCGATCAACTTGACAGGCCAGTTCCTCTGTTCGAGGGAGGCGATCAAGGAGTTTAAACGCCGAGGTGTCAAAAAAGAGATCTCTTGCGCAGCAGGCAAGCTGATCTGCATCAGCTCGGTGCACCAGGTCATCCCTTGGGCAGGACATGTCAACTACGCCTCCTCGAAAGGAGGGATCCATATGCTGATGCAGTCGATTGCGCAAGAAGTGGCCCCCTACCGGATTCGTGCCAATGCGATCGCCCCTGGCGCAATCCGCACCAATATCAACAAACCGGCCTGGAGCACTCCGGAAGCTTACAATGAGCTCATGAAACTGATCCCTTACAACCGGATCGGAGAACCTGAGGACCTTGCCCACTGCTGCGCATGGCTTGCATCCGATTACGCCGATTACATCACAGGAACGACGATCTTTGTCGATGGCGGAATGACCTTGTTCCCCGGTTTTGCATCAGGAGGATAACATGCATAACAACAAACACTACGATGTGATCATCATCGGATCGGGAGCTGGCGGAGGGACTTTGGCGCACCGCTTGGCCCCTTCCGGAAAAAAAATCCTCATCTTGGAACGGGGCGAGTACTTGCCGCGCGAAAAAGAGAACTGGGCCTCCCAATCTGTCTTTATCGATGGCCGTTACAACATCCCTGAAAAGTGGACCGACAAAGAAGGAAAAGAATTTACACCTGGGACCCACTACTTCGTGGGCGGAAATACAAAAGTTTACGGCGCAGCCCTGCTTAGGTTAAGGGAAAAGGACTTTGGGGAGATCAAGCACTACGGCGGAACATCTCCTGCATGGCCGATTTCCTATCAAGATCTCGCTTCCTATTACCTCGAAGCGGAAGAGCTCTTTTCAGTCCATGGAAAACGGGGAGAAGATCCGACCGAGCCTCGTTGCTCCGACCCGTTCCCGCATGCTCCGATCGCCCATGAGCCGAGGATCCAACGCCTCTCCGACGACCTTGCGCAAAAAGGACTTAAACCTTTCCATCTGCCGCTCGGGTTGATCATCGATGAAAAAGACCGGACGCACAGCCCTTGCATCAAGTGCAACACATGCGATGGGTTCCCTTGCCTAGTCGACGGCAAGGCGGACTCCCAGATCTGCTGCATCGAGCCTGCATTGAAATATCCCAATGTCACGATGCTGACCGGATGCTATGTCGAGCGTTTGGAAACAACGCCCAACGGCAAAGAGATCTCCCATGTCATCGTCAAACGGAACAACCATACGGAAAGGTACAAAGCGGACATCGTCGTCTCTTCTTGCGGAGCGATCAATTCGGCTGCCCTTTTCTTGCGGTCGGGCAATAGCGCGCATCCGCGAGGGCTTGCCAACAGCTCCGATCTCGTGGGACGCCATTACATGTGCCATAACAACACAGCAATGGTCGTTTTGACCACAGAGGCTAATCCCACCAAGTTCCAAAAGACCCTTGCGATCAATGATTTTTATTTCGGGGCCCCCGATTCCGATCTTCCTCTTGGCCACATCCAAATGTTAGGCAAAGCGGACAAATCGATGTTCAAGTCGGACGCTCCTCCCTTTACACCTAACTTCGTCCTCGATCTGATGGCGCGCCACTCAATCGACTTTTGGATGACATCGGAAGACCTTCCCGATCCCAACAACAGGGTGCTTCTCGATAGCAAAGGAAATGTCTGCCTTCATTATGAGGCGAACAACTTAGAAGGGCACCGCAGATTGGTCAAAAAGCTCAAAACGATCCTAAACAGTTTAGAGATGAAGCACCACACCCTCCCCTGCTCGGCATACTTTGGGAAACGGATCCCGATCGCAGGAGTCGGCCACCAAAATGGAACGATGCGTTTCGGACATGACCCGAAAACATCGGTGCTTGACCTGAATTGCAGGGCTCATGATGTCGACAACTTATATGTCGTCGACGGAGGGTTCTTTGTCTCCAGCGGCGCGGTCAACCCTACGCTTACGATCATAGCAAATGCATTGCGAGTTGGCGACCATTTGCTGCAACGGCTTAAATAATGGAGAGCAATTGATATGAACAAATCGTGCACATCAAAAAATGTCGGCTATGGCGCTTTAGGCGGACTAGTCGGCGGAATTGTATTTGGAATCATGATGGCCAAAATGGGCGTACTGATCAAGATCGGCTCTATGATCGGCATGCCGAACCCTGTTGCAGGCTTTGCCGTCCATCTGATCATCAGCATGGCGATGGGTGTCATTTTTGCATTGATCTTTTACAAGGCTGCCTGCAAACGCCTTTCAGGATCAATTTGCGGGATCATCTATGGAATCATCTGGTGGTTCCTCGGTCCTATCACCCTAATGCCGATAATGATGGGAGAACAGTTAGGCTCGATGTGGAATGCATCCGTCATGCAAACCGCGCTTCCAAGCCTTTTTGGGCATATTGTTTTCGGTCTATTATTAGGTTTTACCTATGGTTGGATGCGGTCCCGAAAAAAAACTCGATAAAGGAGAGTTCAAATGCATCGCGCTTGCACATCGCAGAATATCGGATACGGGGTGCTCTCAGGCCTGATAGGCGGATTCGTCTTTGCCGTGCTGATGGCCTATATGGGCGTCATCAGCAGAATTAGCGAGTTGTTCGGCATTCATAATGCGATCGGCGGATTTTTTACACACTGGATCTTCAGCTTGATCATTTCGGTGATCTTTGCATTGGTTTTTTTCCGATTGGCATCGACATTGCTTACATCTACGATTTGGGGATTGTTGTATGGGATCCTTTGGTGGTTCCTTGGCCCTCTAACGATCCTATCGGCAATCATCGGCAAACCGATCGGAACAATGTGGAATGTCGAAAACGTGAAAATAGCTCTGCCCGGCCTTTACGGACACATCGTGTACGGCCTGATTATGGGTTTTACCTACGGATGGCTCAGGTCCAGAGCAAAAAAGCGGAAATAACAGAATGAGCTACACGATCGTCTTCGGGGCAACTGGGGGAATCGGAACGCGCCTTTGCGAGATCCTTACGCAACAGAAAAAACGGATCTTGATCGCCGGCCGCAATGAAGAGAAAGCTCGACAGCTCGCCCAACGCTTAAACCAAGAC
>JBFWYS010000301.1:0-5111 GCA_050186175.1 Pseudobdellovibrionaceae bacterium | reverse complement strand
GTTTTTTTAGAAAGTGCAGCTGACTGTATTCCTCACGAAAATCATGACCCCATTGAGAGACACAATGAGCTTCGTCGATGGCAAACAGAGCCACTTTCTTGGTCATAATCCAGCGTTTAAAACCTTCTTTTTGAGCTCTTTCTGGCGATAAATAGAGAACAAAAGTTTGATTCGCTGCCATTTCTGCAAAAACTTCGCGTTTACTCGCATCGGATTGACCCGAGTGCAAGCACCCCGCAGGAATTCCCATTTTTTTAAGGGATGCGACCTGATCTTTCATTAGTGCAATCAAGGGTGAAATTACAATGACCAATTCATTTTTGCAAACGGACGGCAATTGATAACAAAGAGACTTGCCGCCTCCCGTTGGAAGCACGGCCAACACATCTTTTTGTGCTACAACCGACAAAATAATTTCTTTTTGTCCACGGCGAAACGAAGGTAAGTTGAATTTTTCTTTAAGTGTTAATTCAATATCCATGGGCCCCTCAGACAGAGTCATTTGTACCACTGTTTTTCCGTCAAAAGCCATTGCTGTTTCCCCTTTTTCCCCGAGTCCCTTCAAATGTTTGGCCTCCGCCATTTTTATGTGAATTGGAAGACTTTACTTGCTCCAATCGGCTCTCGGACTCTTTCATTAAATAAAAGAGCAATTTTCTTGCGTATTTGAAGCGAAGAGTCTAACTCCTAGCTCATGGAAATGATCGATCAAAACCCCTACAAGGTCGGAGACTTCGCACTTTTAGAAGTCGCAGCCATTGAAAATGTGGGTGCTTTTTTAGATTGGGGCCAACCCAAAGATTTGTTTTTACCGTTCTCAGAACAAACACGTCCCTTGCACGTTGGTGATGCTGTAATCGTTTACATTTACATGGACAATACTGAACGCATAGCTTCGACCATGAAACTCAATCGTCATTTAGATAAAACGCCAGTAAATTACGAAGCCGAGCAAACCGTAAATCTAATGATTGCCGACAAAACTGAGTTAGGTATTAAGGCCATCATCAATGGTCAGCACTGGGGACTAATTCATAGAAACGAAATTTTTAGCGATCTTAGCTATGGGCAAAAAGTCCAAGGTCTAGTGAAACAGGTTCGTGTCGATGGAAAAATCGATCTTACATTTCAAAAATCAGGTCACAAGGCGGCCGCAGAGGACATCAGCCCTCGCATCTTGAGTCTTTTAAAAGAAAAGGGCGGCTTTCTTGCCGTTAATGATAAGACTCCACCTGAAAATATCTATAATCTTTTCGGGGTGAGCAAAAAGAAATACAAAATTGCTTTGGGTGGTCTTTATAAAAAAAGACTGATCAAAGTTGATGCTGATGGCATTCGCTTAGTTTAAACTGGGGCCCATGGAATCCAATCGCAAAGAACCCTTAAAAGCAATCCTCGTGGGTGTCCAACTGCCCAAAGTTTCTGATGAAGAGACAGTCGGTTCTTTGGCCGAGCTCTCTCGTTTGGTTACGACACTTGGTTACAATGTCATCGCGCAAACTTCTCAAAAAAGAAAATCCAATCGCGATGCTACGGTCTTAGGCGATGGCAAACTTCTGGAGCTAGCAAACTGGACTGGAGGGACCGGAGTTGTTGGTCCTCTCGTGGTGAAGAAAAAATCTAAAGCCGCAATGAAATTTGCTAAGAATCAGGTCGAGGAACCCGCGGAAGAAGTTGAGGAGTCCGAAGAAGAAGACTTCGAAGCCAGTGAGGCGCCTAAAGAAAAAGCCGAGATCGTTATTTTTGACTGTGATCTTTCCCCTTCTCAACTTCGCAACCTAGAAAGCGCAACAGGAGTTACCGTTTTAGATCGAACTGGCGTTATCATCGAAATTTTCAGTCGTCATGCTCGCACTCGAGCTGCAAGATTGCAGGTTGAAATTGCACGACTCACTTATGTAGCTCCGAGATTGCGCGAGACTGGGGGCGGAGATGACCGTGGAGGCGGTGGCGTTGGCGGAAAAGGCGCTGGAGAAAGTAGTGTAGAGTTAGATCGTCGAAAAATTCGAGATCGCATTAAAGAGCTGAAACAAGAACTCGCATCGATTTCACAGGAACATGAAACGCGCAGGTCAAAACGGAATCAAGAAATTTCCGTGGCACTTGTTGGTTACACAAATGCAGGCAAGTCTTCCTTGATGCGGGCACTCACCGGAAGCGAGGTTTTGGTCGCAGATAAATTATTTGCGACTCTTGATACGACAATTCGTGTTCTTTATCCTGAATCGAAACCTAAAATTTTAATTTCTGATACCGTTGGTTTTATTAAAAAGCTTCCACATGATTTGGTTGCCTCATTTAAATCAACTTTAGATGAAGCTCTCAATGCGTCCCTTCTCTTGTATGTGGTAGATTCCTCGGACCCTACCTTTAGATCTCAGCTTGAAGTAACAAAATCGGTCCTCGCAGAGGTCGGAGCCCAAGAGATTCAGAGCTATTTAGTCTTGAACAAAGTAGATCGCCTAACTTTAGAGGCACAAGCCAAATTAAAAGCAGAGTTTCCGGAAGCAATCTTCTTATCGGCACATCGTAAGGGTGACGTGGCAGCTCTAAGAACGCGTCTGATTGAAAACTTTGAAACAGGAATGGAAGACTGCGAATTTTTTATCCCTTATTCTACTCCAGGAGCCATTGGAGAAATTCGCAGTAAGTTAAGAGTTCTTGCGGAATCCTACAATGAAGGCGGAACAACACTCAAAGTGCGTGCGCATCCGGAACAAGTCGCTAAACTCAAAGCCAAATTCGACATTTAAGTAAAATCCAGTTAAAGACTCCGCAACAAATGCACTCCCCCATCGACTTAGAGGACGGATGTGCTAAACCGGAGTTATGAGGCAGGTTTCAGGAATTCTGAAGAAAGCTATTAAGTACTTTTGTTATGGGTTTCTCAGCCTGCTCGCTCTCTTTTATGTCGCTTCGTTTGCGATTCTTAAGCATGCAGAGCTCGCGGCACCGAAGATTCGTGACTTTCATGATGCAATTTTTGCTGAAACAACAAAACCCCAAAAAGTGACTTTGTTGGATGATGGACTTGCTTCTTTTTATGCGCGTCTAAAAATGGTGGAGGATGCCAAGAAAACAATTAATATTGAATTTTTTATTTACAACTTAGATGGTTCTAGCCGGATTTTTTCGAAGGCTCTGTTAAAAAAAGCCAAGGATGGTGTCAAGATCAGAATGCTTCTCGATTTTTCTTTTCCTATTTTTCAGCTCTGGCCAGAATACGCAGAAAATTTTAGAAAAGCCGGCATCGAAATCAAATATTATAATTTGCCAGCGTTTTTTAGATGGGTTTTGCTTCAACATCGCAGTCATAGAAAACTCCTCTCTATTGATGGTAGAGCGGCCATGATTGGTGGTAGAAATATTGCTGATGAATATTTTGAAATCGGGGAGAAATATAATTTCTGGGACAGTGATTTTATAATTGAAGGCTCCCTGGTGAAAACAATGAACAAGAGTTTTGATCTTTATTGGAACTCGGCTTTTGCATCACGGCCAGAAAAGGCGAACCCAAAAGAATTTAAAGACGAAACAGAAGAGGACAAAAAAATTCTCGCGTACATCATGACCGAAGGAAAAAAGAAATTTGACGCCTCACCATCCGCAATTTGTAGAGACAATCTCTATGTGACAGACATGCCTGGTTTAGAAGAAAAGCATCGACGAGTGTACCCCGTTATTATTCAGGAAGTTGCTAAAGCTGAAAAAGAAATTTGGGTTGAGTCGCCATACTTTGTTCTTCGTGACCAAGGAATTGAAGATCTCGAAGCCCTTGAGAAAAAAAAGATCAAGCTCAACATCCTCACAAATAGCCTTTACTCAACGGATGCCTTCTACACCGTAGCGGCTCTTCATGGACAGCTCAGTCGTCTTGCCAAAATTGACATGACTTTGATGAACTACAATGGGTCTCCGAGAAAACATCTAAATGCACCGGTGAAAGTTGCCAAAAGATGGGGGCTCCATGGAAAACGCGCCATCATAGACAGAAAAACTCTTCTGATCGGCACTTACAACATTGATCCGCGCTCGGCGAATCTCAATTCCGAGATACTGTACGTCTGCAGAGATTCAAAAGTTCTCGCAGAAGCTGCTCTCCATGATCTGCAACTTCATTGGAGCGAATCCGACGCCTCAATCAGAGACGGCGAAGTATTTCCGTCCTCTCTCTTTGTCAACGCAACACTCTCACAAAAAACTCTCTTCATCCTCTCCTGGCCCTTAGCCCAAGCCTTCGACTTCCTCCTCTGACATAGGCAACAGTTCCGCTACCCATTCCTAACACGCCGCCTATCCAAAAGGTACGGCGTACCTTTTGGCGGGGAAGTGTAAAAAAATCTTAATGCCGAGATAAGAAAATCCGATGAGTGTGCCGTGCATTCGCACGTTAGTTATCAAACAAGCGCGTTCGCGCGAGAGGAGTCAGTAATGACAAAAACGAGAGTCTACAAATACTATGGTTACACTTTCAAAACATATTGCAAACCGGTGGGACATGGTTACGAAGTGGGATGCCTCTTTGAAGGTAAACCTTTATTTGTTGGAAATTTTGTTCACCGACCTGAGATGAATCAGTGGTGGAGTTTCTTCAATACTGAAGTAAAAAAATTCTTCAATCGCCACGAGTTTCCTTTCAAGGGACCAACTCAGTGGATGACAAAATTTTTCACAAATCACATGTACTCTTGCTACTACGCGTGGCTCGATAAAAAGTTCACAAAGTACACCCGTGAGTACACAACTGCTTGCAAGATGAACGAAAAACAGTACCGAAAAATGCAACCTAACTGGAAAAAACACGGTTATCTAAAGCACGCAGCCTAATCAAAGTCCTAAGTCGGGAGGGACTCAGACCTGAGGCCCTAGAGTCCCCTCCCTTGCTTCCGCCCGCTGTTTAGGGCCTCTTAAACATCTTGAACAGCTCGATTCATGGGCAATATTAATTTTTATTAACACTCATTTAATTCTGATTTAACCTAAATTTGGCATACTCCCTCCTCAGAACCGGTGCCGGATCTGAGGAGTGTTTTAAGGAATGAATACATCTTCAATTATATGGGATTTTTCCCCAGACATCACACCAGGCGATCAGGAAAACGCAAAGACAT
>JBFWYS010000300.1:0-5114 GCA_050186175.1 Pseudobdellovibrionaceae bacterium | reverse complement strand
GCGAACATCCAATTGCAATTCGTTCTGCGACAAACTTGAAGGGCAATCGCCTCTCCGATAAGAAGACCAGTAACTCCGTTGAAAGACATCACTCCCGCTAAGGCAAGACCGATTCCCAAAATTGAAACCAAACCCAGTGCGGGAAATAAGAAAGTGATAACAGCGCCAATTACAATCATGGCAAGAACGACGAACCAGCGCCCATCCGCTAGAAAAAAAATAAGAGGAACCTCAATATTAAGAGCTGGAATCATAGACAGTTGTCGAACCAGAAATCCAAAGCCGAGAAACACAAGAGCAATAGGGATCAGAATATCGAGAATCGAAAAGTAAGGCCACCAAAGCGGTTTAACAAAACGAAGCCTTTTAAGCAGAAAAAACGGTAAAAGAATTCCAAAAAAATACCAACCATTTTGCAAACCTAAAAGACACAGCAAAGCGACCCATAAAATGGCAAAAAACAAATCCAAAATTTCAGCAGGAAATTTTTTGTTCCAACCCCGCGAGTAATATAAACTCGATCCCCAGACGTAGTATCTTTCTCTTAAGAGTGAGAAACCATAAAGACCTAAGGCTATTGATCCTAAAAGTGGAAAAGGGAAATCCATAGGAGTATTGGGACACGAAAAATGGAAGACATCAAGGAGAATTCAAACGTACATATCATAGCGAACCGTATTCCCAACAAAAGAATGTTTTGGATTCTTAATCAATTCAGGTGCCTTCAATGGTCTTTTTATAACTGTCCGACAAGGATACTTTTTCATAACTTCGAGAATCACCTCTGCAGAATCTTCATCGCCCCCAACCAGGCTCTGAAAAATCTGCATCGGCAATTTTGAAAGTGATTTCTTTTTTTCTGGGAACATCGGATCAAAGTACAAAGCCTCGGGTTTCTCCACTGCAAAAAACTTCTCGCAAGCCCTTAAAGCATCTAAATGATCGAATCTAATATTTTGCGCAAATTTCTGTTCACACGATTGCAGAACCGCGTTCATCACCATATAGACTGTCGGATTTCTCTCAAACGTGTGGACGCGAAACCCGAGCTTGGCCAAAAAAACCGAGTCGATTAGAAATCCTCCTGATAAATCAAAAATAAGACTGTCTTGCGCCTTTACACCTAAAGCTCTGACCAAAAGTTCGCTTTTTCCCTTATGACCCTTTCGCTGGTAAAAGTTTGTGGATTCAAAATCCAAATCAAGCCTTCGTCCTTCGGCATCCATGAGGCTATATTTAGCCTCACCTACTTCAACAAAAACTTCGGCCTTTGGATTTTCTGATTCTAACGGAACAGAAAATTCTTTAGAGAGCAGCCTTGCTTTTTCTTCCAGGCTCGGAGGAAAACGAATTGCAACGACCGACAAACTATCCTCGCAGTTCGAGCACAAGGCCCAAAAACCAAGAAAACAAAAATGCAAATTGAATCACTTGAGAAAGAGAGCGCAGATTGGAAACGCCCGATCCAACACACGAATCCACTTGATTCAAAAAACGAATGTAGCGGTAAACAAATCGCAAAACGACTACCGTAGAAATAATAACCACCGATAGATGACTATAATAAAGATGGAAGGAAAAAAATCCTGCTGTCAAAAGCAGAAGCCAGTTTCGAAGTAGCACTTTGCTTCGATCAAAACCAAGATATGTCATCACATTACGAACTTGTGCCTGCGAAGCCCCTAAGATCTGTTCTAAATTTCGATTGAAAATAACAAACAACGCTTGCGCTCCTAAAAGCGAACCAATCATCAACCACTGCCAATCCCATTCTCCGTAAACAGCAAGGCCTAACCCCAAAGCCAATAAAGGGCCTAATAAAAGAAAACTCAAAACTTCGGAGCCGCCCTTATACTTAAGGCCCCAATTCTGCAGAGAAAGCCCAAGAACACCTAATAAAGTTAAAACCCCGACTAAAAATAAAATTGCAGGAGAAGAAACAACAACTGGAACTCCAAACAAAAGACCTAGAGCAAAAAAGATCCACGATGCGCGCGAGACAGTTATAGCACGAAGCCAACCTTTTTGAATCACCTGACTCCCACCGCTGCTTTGCAAGCGATCTAATCCGTAACAGTGATCATGAAAATCATTTCTTAGGTAAAGAGAAACATATAAACACAAAACACCAAGAACCGCTGCGGCAGCAATCGGGAGATTAAAAAAATTATTAAACGCATCCATCCCTGGAGAAAAAATAATAATCAAAATCGAAAACACAAGACTGCCCAATTGCCACGGGCGCAAGGCCATCAACCAAATATACCAAGTCGCTGGGGCCTTAATTTCATTCGCTCGTAAAATTTTAAATGTGACTTGTTCCTTGGGCGTATTCACGTTGAGGCTTTGAATCGGCAAAGCGACTTGTTGCTCGGAAAAAGTTCCGAGTAAGTACTCCTCAAATCGAGGATGACTTTTTGAAAGTGTCACCAACTCGCCAGACATCATTTTGGTTCTTTTCTCCAGTAAAGAAGATCAGGCAAAGGGCGTAATTTTTCTACCAACTTTTTCTCGGAGCCCTCTAACATTTCCTCGAGAGCCGTTAAGTGATGCTGGTAAAGCCTAATTAAGCCTGAATTCATAGAATCAAACTTCTCAACGAGCGACTTATATTTTTCTTCTCCGACTACTCCAATAAGCTCACCTAAACTTTGCGAAGTGATAAACTTTTTCTTCTCTTCAACGGTAAGGTGTTCAGTTAAAAAGGCCGCAAAAGAGTTGAGGTAACCTGATTTCAAATCGCCCAAAATCGCTTTACCCTCGTGATTACGGACATCAAAATCCAGAAGATCATCACTCCTTTGAAAAAGAATTCCAAGAAGACTTCCCATTTCCTCAAGAAGCGAGTGCAAAGACTCATCATATTTTTCTTTCACCAAAAACGGAGAACGCAAACACCACTTAAACAAAGACGCTGTTTTCAAATTATGAACTCGGTCCAATTGGTCAGGCACAACCGAAAAATCGCGGACCAAAGAATCTTGAATCCACTCGCCCTCTAACAAATCCGAAATAACCTGACTGGTGTACTGAACCAATCGAATATTTCCGTAGGCCGACAAATTTACCATCACTCGCGCCAGTAAGTAATCTCCCGCGAGAACCGCATACTCAGGCGTGTACTTCAACCATGCTGTTGTTTTCCCACGACGAAGACTCGAGCGATCAATTAAATCATCATGAAGAAGGGAGGCATTGTGAATAAACTCAATTGTTTGACTCAAAAGTTGAATACCGCGTTCGTTTAAACTCAAATCTGCGCTGATCATTTGAATCAATTTCGCGCGAAAACCCTTTCCCCCCGTAAATAAATCATCATACAGAAGATTAAGCTTCGGCAGATAAGCAGGAAAATCTCTAGAATCGTAAATTTTAACATTCATAATGTATTGATGCTATGCGCCAATAATCGTTAGCGGTCTCCGAGTGGGAGAATAAAGTCTTTCGCCTCGATGTCAACAGAAGTAAAATACTGTCATGGTGAAGTTCTTCAAAAAAGCTGGAAAATTTGTCCAAGATGTCGCTTCTGACCCTGAAATTCCTGCCCGGGACAAGAAAGTACTTTTGGCTCTAGCAGCCTTAGTCCTGTCGCCATTTGATATCATCCCCGATTGGATTCCTGTCTTCGGAATGCTCGATGATGTGATTCTGATCGCTATTATTTTGGATTACTTTTTTAATGTTTTGGACTCCAATATTTTGCTTCGACATTATCCTTGGGATTTAAAAAGTTTTATTCAGCTTCGGCGAGCGGCCCGCTTGATTTCTTGGATGACTCCGCAAACAATAAAGCAACGCATTTGGAATTATAAACCCAACCCCTACAAATAAAAAAGCAGCATGTATCACACACAAGTTAAAATCAGATTTAAAGATGCCGATCCCGCGGGAATCATGTTCTTCGCTAATATTTTCGATATCGCTCACGACGTTCTCGAAGAATTTGTTCAAGCCGCCGGTTTTACCTGGGCTGAATACTTTGAATCAACAGAGTTCGCCGCTCCTCTTCGTCACGTAGAAGCCGATTACAAATCTCCACTCAGACCCGGTCACTCCTACGATGTCGGTGTCGAGGTCGCAAACATCGGCCAATCCTCAATTACATTTAAATATCAATTTTACGATGACCACACTCTTTGCTGTGAAGTCACAATGGTTCATGCCTTCATCAGCCCCACGACAGCAAAAAAGATTTCAATTCCTGAAGATATAAGAAAACGTCTCGAGCATTATCGGCCGGGGATTGCATAGCTCGCGAGATCTTTTGGCTACGAGTTTTCTTGTTATTCGCATAGTTAAGCTATCCATGAGACTGGCCGTCCGCGCGGGTTCAATCCGGACCTTCCTGGCCGATGCCGTTCGGTTAAGACACGACGAAAGACATCCTGTCATGAGGAGAAAGTAAAAGGGCATGTAGAAGTTGGGAGTTGATGGAAAAAAGTCTTAAATCGACTCCGACAAAGAGCTCTTTAACCGAACGGCATTGGCCACGATGTTTGAAAAACTAAACTTTGCTTCCTAATGCAGCGTAAAAAAGTTAGCCCCGCACTTGTAACTCGAAGTTAACTCCGCGCCACCTTCAAAAATCTGAAATGGAAATCCTAGAATTCGAAAGATCGGTTCAAATTGATCTGGATTTGGATGTTTTGCCTTTAAAGAGAGAAGCCTACATCCACTCACTGCTGACTTACTTGGGTGTTCCGAAGTTGAGTTCCACTCGATAAAAAATGGTGCGATCATAGGCGACACGGTGAAGGCAGGATCTGTTAAGAAAAAATATCGCCATTTCAGCTCCTTATCCCCATTTATTCGAGAGCCATTGCGAATCGGGCTTACGCTGTACTTAGCTTGTGCCAACGTCTCATGAAGCTTTTCAAGGTTTGAAACCTTCACTGCCCAAGAAAGTGTTTTTCCTTCGCGAATCGTGCCGATTCCCAACATGATCTCTTCTTTTTTTATCTTTGTATTTTTGGGATCAGCCGCAATTAACTCGAGATAAGAATCATCGCCTAATGAAACTAAAGAATTGTGGGTTCCCAGCTCTAAGTGTTGTCCTCCTGGAGTTGGCTTAACTCCCGAGAGATCTTTAAAGGCGTCCTCTAAATTTTTAAGTT
>JBFWYS010000299.1:0-5114 GCA_050186175.1 Pseudobdellovibrionaceae bacterium | reverse complement strand
TTCCTTCCTTAGAAGACTGAACTATTCAAAACTGCCCCTCTTCATTGGGGAGTTTGTCTCTGCCTCCTCTGCGCTACCGCGGCGGATTTCTTACTTTTTTCAAATCTGGTTATGGACCGCCTTGGTGAACCCTGATTTGCGAAGAAAATCAGGGTTGTCGTCCGACCCACAAGACCTTGTAAGGTATAAAAAACTCATGGAGGACGAAGTGGAAACTGCTCGAAACCTCCCCAATGAAGGGGACCAGTTTCGAACTATTCAATGAGTTAACGAAGTCTTAGTTTCACTTCGTCCTCCTCATAAAAATGTATTTCATATTGCGCACTTATTTTCGGACGACAATCCCGATTTGCCTTGCAAATCGGACTGGCCGTCCGCGGATTCACCAAAGAGGCAAAAAACAGAACGGCAAGAATGAATCATCAGTGATAAAGGAATAACGTGTCGTTGGATTCATCTAGATGACTCAATTGATCATTTATGATTCATATTTGACTCTGGATCTCCCCTTATTGATCTCGCGTTGAATTTTCTCATTCCCAAAATACCTTCGGGCAAACATTAAATTATGTGTGCGACATAGCAGTCGAAGATTGGAAATATCATTTGATCCACCGAGCGCCAAGGGCATCACGTGATCTCGCTCGAGTCCAAAACAACTTGAACATCGAGTTTTTGTGACCGGATCCACGTACTCACATTGCGAGTTCGCTCGCATCCATAAGCTGCAATCTGTTCTAACGGAGTAATATGTCTTTCTCTTGATGCTCTGTTTAACCGAATCAGTTGTGCGCTGTGAAACAGCACCCACTTTTAGCTTAGACTCACTCTTTGACACCGAAGCACCGACCTCAGATTTTCTAGCACGATGCTCAGATGTCATTTTTTTTGAGGAAGAAGCGCAAAGCTCAGAAGCCGGTTCATTCTGTAAACCTATCAATTTTTCCGGTAAAGATGTGTCTGTTTTAGAAGCCTGACTGCCCTGTCGTCGCTTTCTAGTCGGATCGATTTTCTCTAACGCAATATCAAGAGCACGTTCAATCACCTCAACTGAATCCATCTTTGGATTTGCAGCCGCAATATGATTTTTAAATCTCTCTAGTTTTTCCATCACGCGATCTGGAAAGGTAAGACCCACACGAGTTTCATCTTTTGAAATTCGTCGCTCATACGCCTCTATCGTCTTTGATGACTCTGGAAGTAAAGTCATCAGTTCCACTTCGGCCTGAGCAATCGTTTTTGAGCTTATTTTCTCTATAATTTCAGCTTTTACAGAATCTTCGACTTTTTTACCGGTTACTTTTTCCTCACGAGTAATCTGTCTTTGAGCCAGGGCAAGAGTACTCAGGTTAACTTCGCCAGCTTTTAATTTTTCCTCCACCTCGGGAACAGCCTTTATAAGTCTTAAAGCTTGAAGTCTTTGATTGGCTGCAGTTTCAGATTGGTGAAAATGTATAATGAGCATTTTAAACATATCGGGATATCCACGATCGGCATAGAGTTTTCGGGACTCAATTTCTTTTAAGTGGAGTAAAATAATATGTGTCGTTTGTCGTTCTGATTCAAAAAAATTTTCTAGACTAGAGAGCAGCTGTGCGTCTGAGAATTTTTTGATTGTTTGCATTTCCATAGAATCCTCCTCTGAATTTCGAGGACTATACACCAGGTTTCAGAATTGAATTTTTGGAGGTTTTTAGAATGACAAAGAAGTTCTACCAATGTCTGTGACACTACTGTAAACGCATGAGAATCCGCCACATTGGGTTTTTATTTGCAAAACGCGAAGCTTCGCAAAGAAAAATCAAAAGTGGCGCGGTCGCACAAATAAAAACTCGCAAACGCTGTCAATAATTATTTCGGAATTCGGTCAGTCAATTGGTGCGAATCCTCAATTCTTGAGAAAGTTTGTTCGCAGAATCGATGCGCCCCATGCGCCGCCTCCCAGATGACTGACCGATTACAATTGTTGTAATTGGTCAGTCATCTGGAAAGAATCTCCTTAATTTTTAATTCTGTGAGCAAATTTCTGAAGATTTTAGCGTCGTTGCTTTAACTTGCGACGTCGTCCCGTAGAGTCGTTGAAGCTAAAGTTGGGGTCGAAGCCCAATTCAGAAGAAATCGTGAGCATATAACGACGGTCTTCGGTTTGTCCTGGATAGGCACCGAGTTCTACACCGTAGGTTGCGAGATCGATTTGCAAAAGCCACAGATCGAGCGTCATTCCGTAGCTATAATAGCCTTGACTAAATCCTCCCCGAATATCGAGGAGGGGAAGACTGAGTTCGAGTCCTGCATGCAACTTTTTCCCGAGATCGACCTTTTCATTTGCATGGCGATAATCAACTGTTGCAATCAAATTTCCAATAAATAAATCAGCGTCAACGGCCGCACCCAAAATTTGATTGCCGTCGATATGTGGAGGCGAATCTTTTCCAGATTCTTTCTGAAAGCTGGTATCACCTGCATCCTTCCAAACCGCCGCCAAAGATGTTGTTAATACCGGAGCCTTGATCACATACAAAAGACCTAGGTCGACACCGTAACCCCAACCTCGATTGCTAATCTCTTCAAGAAGTGCACTTCCTGAACCGTTACTTGCAAGCGTTGTGAGCGGAATGTCACCACGATATCCCTGGCGAAGAATTCGTTTTCCAGTGATGCCGAATGAAAGTCCAGGCGCCAAATGAATTCCGCCACCCATCGCAAAAGCCATATCGTTTGCATAATTTACGTTCATCGCAGGCATTGCGGGATTCGTGAGATAAAAACTTGCAAAACCGGAGTCATAAACTCCGAACCCAAAGTAAGGCATTGCAAAGGCAACCCGAAGTCCAAAACCAATCCATGGACGCTTTCCATAGAGTCCATTTAAATCTTCTAACGAATCAAATGTTGTAAATTCAGAAACCGTGTCCATCACTTCTTGGCCATTAACTCCCACTCCAATATCAAACGGACGGAGTCGCAAACCCGAAATTTCTGCGAAAGCGGCGGGATTGTAGTACAAAGCATCGGTATCCCGTGCGAGTGCTGTGTAAGCCATACCCATTCCGAGAGCACGAATATTATGTCCGTACTCGAAAAGCTCTGTGGCCCAACTCACTTTGGGAGTCAGACTCAGAAAAGTCAGAATAAAAAAATAATAAAACGTTCTAATACGTCTCTCCTACGGACAACAAAGTGGCACTAATGCCGCGTTGGCCTCATTACAATTTCCAAGTCCCATTGAATCTGAATGAAGAATCGCTCTCATTGCAGCCCGCTCGTTATCTGTTACCTCATCCGCATCCGTTTTTGTGCAAGCACCACCTGTGACGGTTTGGTCAGGATTTAAGGTCCCTCCCGTAAGTAAATTGCAGCCACTCGTAAAAGTTTCGACATTACCAGTTGAGTTCTCGCCAAATAGGCTCGCCCCTACCGCTGCGAAGTTTGTGAGGAAGATTCCAATTCCAGTGGTGATCTCGCCCACTTCGTCATCTGTAAAATCCGAGCAGGAATTAAAACTCGAATCCACAAGTCCGTCTCCAAGATTGTCGGTTCCATCCACATCCGCTTTGTTATGAATATAAGTTCCCATTTTAGCGAGACCCAAAAGCATCATCATCAACGCGACGTCTGTTGGGCGAGACGCAAGATCGGGATAAGCAGTATTAAAAATCTGCACCGCCGTCGCACAATCGTCCGGCGCAACAGCTTTGCCGTTAAAGGCCTGCATCGTGAAAGTAAAAAAATTGATGCTGCTGAAATCCGCTGACGAAAGATTTGTAAAGAAGTTGATAAAATTAAATCCACATCGACCCGCATAAGCCGACCCCAAAAGCTTTTGTACATCATTGTCAGCCTGACGACCTGTAGACATGAGTCCGATGTTGGTGATCGCCGAAGAATAGGATTCATTATCTAAATCTTTTCTTGCGGCTTCATATAAAGCGGCATCACTATTTTTGTCTGCAATAGTCTCTAGAATATTTTTAGTGCATCCCCCGGTCGAGAGTAAAAACGGCACCAATAGACAAAGCTGCAGTCTTTTTAAAATTTTAAATAAGAAAATGTTGATTCCCATTTTTCTTCTCCCTAAAACCTGTAAGCTATCTTTCCCACCAGACGCCGGTCTTCTTCTAGTGCGTCTGCCGTTCCAATTTCTTCACCATAATAGGCAAATTGCATCTGAATATGTTCTGAAGCGAACTCCGCTCCCACGGTGTAGTAGCGCTGATTCATTCCGGCTCTAAAGAAAATGATATCGCCCACATTCAGCTCGTATCCAAGGTGGTAGTGTTTCGCTTTATCTTCTTCTTCTGCGGCTTTAAGAACACTCTTGTACTCAATAGCCCAAGTCGAACGAAAATTTTTGCCATGAATTGGAAAGATCGCAAAGCCCACGTCGTAGTCGGCCTCGATATCGGCGGGTCTTTCAGCCGTGTTCATCAACAGCCCTTTTTGGGTAAATTTCGTGCCACCCATATCTCGGGCCACAACTGAAAGAGTCGGCAACCAATGCCAGGGAGCTGTCAGGATTAATCCCACGTCAGTGCCGATTCCGACTCCTTCTGCAGCATTTGCTTTAACCGTCAGGTCATCAGTTGTCGGGTTTACGTTTTTCGCTATCTCTGCCCTATTAATTACTTTTCCACTCGCACCAATCTTGATTCGACCGTCCCAGAAACGAATATTGAGTCCTAAAACGGCTGCATAATCTTGAATATAATCGATGCGCAAATCATCACCGGCCGCATTTAATTCTGAATCTAGCAAGTACCGGCCGTAAAAGCCCATTCCAAAATTTCGCACAACCAGCGAAGGAAAAAGAGTTCCTTGGTTGTGATAGTATTTTCCCGGAGATTTTTCGAGAGTTTTGTAAACTACTTTGGGATTATAGAGCTCACCAAAAGCTTTTTTCGTGTACATCGCATTGAGATTCATCCCTCCATCGATTTCCGGATCCAAAACGGTTCCGTAAAAATCACGAATTTTTCCGAGGGCCGCAGGATTCGCAAGCAGAGCCGTCTCATCGTTAGCGACGGCTACCGAAACTCCACCCATTCCGAGACTGCGCACACCATTAAAGAATTCTCTCTCCTCGGCAGCGTGAGCCACTGCAGATAAAAGAATAA
>JBFWYS010000298.1:0-5117 GCA_050186175.1 Pseudobdellovibrionaceae bacterium | reverse complement strand
ACATCGACAAGTCTGTTTACCCCACCATTATTAATTGGGCTGTTGCAATTGGGGCTTGTGTGAAACTCTCCCCCTTGATTCGTAGAAAAAGTAATCGCACGACCCGGACTAAACTTGCTCAACTGATTGGCGTCGTTCTTTGGGTTTAAAATCAGCGGAACACAGATCCCGCCCTCGAGGAGACTCGAATCTAAAAGTGTAAGTTCGAGCTTCGTGGCGAGGTCCTCTTGCATATAGTATTGCGATTGAGACGGACTAAAACCCGTGGCTGTAATATGGAAATTTCCATTGATCGGACTTGAGGATTTAAAATAGAGCAAGCGCACAGAGTGACCGGAAAGGAATGTAAAAGTCGACAAGGCCGTGCTGCAATCAGCATTTGTATAGAAACCTCCAGCGGCTCCGGTATTTGGAGAAATCTGTGTAATCGATAAATTTACATTCGAGATGTTTGCGGGTGCTACAACTGGAAATTTGTCCTGTGGATTTGGGCCATCATGCATAGGTTGAATGAAAAATGGTTGACAAATTCCCTCTTTAAAATGAGTCGCCATCACCGCGAACCCTGAAGGCGATGCATTTGCGATGATCTCAGACTTGATAGCTGAAAAGCCGCCTTCGTCAATTTGATGGGTTGATGAAGAATAGATCACATCAGCATGGGTATTTGTGGCCGCTGAATCAAATTTTCCCCAAATAGTTTTGGATGCGATGGCGCCCGAGCTAAACGTTAGGTTGGTGATTTCAGTTCCGCATGATTCAGAATCATAAATTTTAAACGCTGGATTTAAATTTGTGCTGGATCTGGTTAATGTCCAATTTGCATCGGCTGTTTTTACCTGCCCCTGGTAATTCGTGACTTGAATTACAAATGGAGCACAGACTCCACCAGGAAACATGGTTGTGCCAACAAAGCTCACTCTTTTTGCCGACGTACTATTTGGATTGCGATAGTCATAGGTGGTTGCTGTAGTCGGGTTCGCCGAAAAACCAACAGGCAATGGCGACAATTCTAGCAACAGACTCGCCTGTGCCGCTGGTAAGTTAATATTAAAAAAGAAGTCTCCGCTACCCGGCTGAATAGTTGCAAGCGGACCGAGAGGTGTATTTGAACAATTCCAGTCATTTGAGTTGTACATGGTTAAAATGCTTCCTGCATTCTTAATCTGGAACGAAACGGGTACTGATGAGCTTCCTGTTCTGTTGCCATTGGCATCCACAAAATAGGCATTGAAGCTTGTGCATCCGCCCGTATGAAGAGTGCGAGGAAAATATTTAGAAATTCGCAGCTGGACCGGAGGATTGTTCGGGTTGGTGTTAGGTCCTCCGCAGTTAACAGTGCAAGTGTTGTTATTTTGCTGTTGAGGATAAAGAGAATGGCTTCTTAAGAACACTCCCCCACTGTAATGAGTGGTCCCTTTGTAAGGACAAACCGCGATCATTTTGACGTCGGGGTTATTATTTGTAATCACAGCTTGGAAATTAAATGAAAATTCGGGTGATGAGTTCGAGAGTCCAAAATGACTTACTTTCGTAAATCCTTCGATCTTGTTTTCAGCAAGTTGTGCACAGGGCACACCGTCTCCGTGCCATTCAAAGTTAGGGTCAATCGTTTTGTAAACGTTGAATCCATCAAATAGTGAGGCTGTAACGCCTGGAAGTAATTTCATCGCGACGGTCATTGTCGGAGTTGCTGGAACGGAATCTGATGTGACACTTGTGAGCGTGTCGTACGAGTCGCTGTTGCTTCCAACACGCATTGCCCTAAAAGAACCCTGAACTCCCGCAAATCCGTCGTGGCCCATATCGACTCTCTTTGCATCGAACATGAGAGCCGTATTGTAACGGTCGCTATCTGCACATCCCTGAGGAGGCGTAGTCACATAACCTGTTCCACCCTTCACCGTTACGACGGTTGGTCCTGCTGCCGCTAAAGGATCCCAGTATAAACTTTCAGTGGAAGATGTTGGAAGTTTTCTACCTTCAATAGCCACTCTCGAAGTTGGATAGCAGATTTTTTTGCCCGAAATGGAAGCGCTATCTCCGAACCAACCTACAACGACCGACTCGGCATCTGAAGTTTCTAGTGTTGGATTGTTATTCTCGTCGTAACGAGTTTTTTGATTTGCTGGAATTTCGATTCTTGCCAAAGGTTTTGAAGTGATGTCAGTGAAAACGGAAGAGTTTAAATTTACGTCTTTAAACATTGAGGTCATGGCACCAGACGATTCGCGAATATCGTAAGAAAACTGAATGTCACTGAAAATCATGAAGTTAAACCACCCGTTCACAATCGGTGACGTCATGAGGAGCATGCTTTTTCGACCTGGAGGAAGAAAACGAATTTCCACATCGCCTGTTGGTCCCCCATTTGGACTTGTCATATAGCGACCGGTGATTCGACCTTGTTTCATGGTTGAAGCGGCGATCGCCTTCAGTGCGATCGAAAGTTCAACTTGTGCACCTTCGAAACTCTTTTGTTCCTCTCCATAATAAAAGGAACCACCTGAACCACCTTCATAGACTCCCAGAATTTGCACCACGCGGTCAGGACCCGATTCGAAGTCTCCGAGATCGACTTTTAAAGGAATAGGAGTTGGAGTTTTACAACGTCGACAGGAGTCCCAGGTTTGAGTTTTAAGAAGTTTATCACCATTAGAAACGTTGATAATCAAATGGGTGAGGGTTCGTTCTTCGCTTTCTGTTAATGCAGAAACTTTTTGTGCTTGAATTTTTTGTGGAATTGACACGGAGAATGAAGAAGTCTTCCTGTCGGCGCGCGTGCATCCGAACATAACAATGCTGAGAAAAATAACTAAAAAGGAACCCAAATTAAAGAGTTTCATAAGCCTACGTCTCCACGTTATGTCATCCTAGAACGACTGATTCTTATCGGCATAAAAAGCGGGGTTCACGAGATTCAAATTGAGATTATAGGGCTCAGCACCACCGGAGAAGTTTGTCTTGCGCTGGATCTCGTTTTGAATCATATTTTTCTTTACCTATGCTTCAAAAGTTTACGATTTTATTTTTAATTTTTGTTTGTGCTAGACCTGAGCTTGTAAAAGCTCAAAAGCCTTTGGAGGTCTCTCCTCTAAAAGTCGAGGAGGCTTTTGATGACAGCTTCTTTTCGCACCGAATTCCGCGACAAGGTGTAGAGAGAAATTCGACATACTGGTTTCCGCTGTCTTCACTTTTTGTCCCAGGCCTTGCGCAATATATTAACGGCCAGTGGAAACCCGGAATCGTGTATTCAGGGATGGGGATCTTGGGAGTTGGTGTGGGGATGGCCAACGCTCCTAGCGTTGAAGAAATCGAAGCTGAAAAAAAACGACAAAAGGAAGGCAAAGACACTCGATTCAGCGAGGTCACTGAAAAACAAAAAGCTTTTCAATGGGGAATGCAGACCTATCAGACCGCGGGCAGCCTCAGTGTTTATCATGCTTTCCGGTCTTCAGTGGCTCATCGGCAAAAACAAGGCGATTTTGCATTTTTAAAAGACAACGAAAATCCTGGCGACCTGATGATGGCGCCATTTCACTTTAGTCATCTTTTAAAACCTACGACTTTTATTCCGCTTGGAGTTTTGGCTTATGCTATTGGAAGCTCTCGGGGGGAATATAAAAAAAGGCCTCTTAATAGTTCAGACGGTTTTTTTGCCGGAGGAATTTCTTATAATGCCGGCGTCGGTGAAGAAGCCTTGTTTCGTGGTTACTTGATGATGAATTTGCGTGAAAGTTGGGGGAGCGATTTTTGGAGTAACGCCGCAACTGCTACTGTCTTTGGTCTTGCGCACTTGAGCCCTTCAAATAGAGCGCCCGTTGCGCAACTAGCCTTGGGTTATTATTTAGGTTGGATCACCCAGCGAAACGACTGGACTCTCTCAGAAAGTATTTTTCTACATGCATGGTGGGATGTTTTAGCTATTGCTGCCGCTCTAGAGTACGACGAGGAGAGCGTTGTTTATCTCCCCGCCTTTGTGACCACTTTCTGATTAGAAAATACTCTTCATGACGTTGCCGGTGTTGTTGAAGTTGACGTTCATTTCTGTGCCACCACCATTTTTGCGAATCCAGTAAGAAACGGAGCTTTGCTCTAGCGGAATTGTCAATGTAATCGGCGACGTATTTGTGGTCGTCGCGCAGTCCGTTTCATTTGCTGTAAGGTACTGAGTATCTGAATAGTTACTCACATGAACTGAATAATCCTGATTAGAAGACGTGTACATTCCATTTGCATCTTTCAGCGAAAGCTGGACCTCAAAACAAGTTCCTATTCCGATCGATGAAAAAGATCCTCCGTCAAGGCGATACATATCTACACTTGTAGGAGGCAAAGGACTTCCGACGCTCATTAAGAATGTAGCTGAGAGAGTTCCGTCAGATGCAGAAACCGTAAACTGACTACCATTAGATGCGTTAACTTTATAGTAGACACCAACTCGAGTGGTGTTAGCAGGCGAACTAAATGCGCTTGTCACATTTGTGCAGGCTCCATCGTTATAGAATGTCACCGCGGATGGATCGTTAGAAGTGAGGGTTAAATTAACAGCCGCGCTTGTGCTAAATGGAACATTAACAGGCGAGCCTGTATAAGTATTGTATGCGACGACATAGAACGGGCGACATTGATTTTCATATTGCGGGTTCATCGCCTCAATTGTATATCCGGAAACATCCAGATAACTTTGGCTACTTGCATATCGAATGTCGAGAGAACTCGATCCCGACATTGGATCGCCATCCGAGTTTAAGCCATTCATTGAAAAACTATGAGAGGCGGATGCGCACTGGCCGTCCTCTGAACAATCCGATTTTGCGTAAACAGTAAATTCGTGTGAGTGAGCAGGAACCGTCTTGTTAACTATAGACTGCCCAATGTCCGCACAATCGTTTGTTTGATAAAACTTAAGAAGGGCATCCGTGCTTGTGATCTCCACATCAACATCGGTTTCGTTATAGGACGGAGAGAAAAAATTGCCGCCCCCGTGTGGATCGATGTACTCTCCCACAAGTTCTATATCCACGGGGACACAAGTTTCATTATAATAAGCTGCAGATGATCTTACATTAAATTCGGTTGGAACGACGTTGGCCATTCCTTCCCCTTCCCCGCTG
>JBFWYS010000297.1:0-5117 GCA_050186175.1 Pseudobdellovibrionaceae bacterium | reverse complement strand
GGAGGAGTGTTCTTTGAACAAGTAAAACCTGTCGTGAAACTCAATGCCAACAAAGATGCAATAAGAAGAGCTCTCATTTCGTATGTCCCTTTCCTAAATAGGAATGTGTTTCTGTAAAGGGAACATAACAAGACTTAGATCCAGTCTCAAACAAATTCTTACGCTGTTGCTCGCAAAGCCCGGGGCCTGACTAGGCAGCCCGCTTAGCTCCGCAATGAGGACAGAACTTCATTGATTCTTGAATTCCTCCGCCACACCCCGAACAAGCGCCTTCCACGGAAACTTTCTTTTCTTCTTTTTCATGGAGGTCAACGCGCCCTAAAACATTCCACTTATCAACCTCATGGATAATCTGCCAGAATCTGTAAATCCTTTGGAATTCAGCAAGGTTAAATGAGATTGTAATACTGTCTGCTGAATTCGTTTTTTTGATATCTAGACTTCGTTCTTTGAGGAGCTCGAAATGTTCCTGCTTCAAAACGAAACCCGTTCCGGCCTTTGCTTTTTCGATCAATGTTTGCAAAGGAATCTGTGCTCCTTGCCGAGGGTCGACCGGCGCCCCTTCTCCGCCCACCACAAAAGCACGCATCACATTCAAACAAAGCTTATCAATTTCTATAATTTTACTGCGACCCTGCTTGTACAAATTACGCTGATAAAAGTCGCAGAAATCTTCAACCAAAGACAAATCCTTGATGCGAATAAAAGTGACTTCCTCTTCATTCGTCTCTTCGTTCACCGCTCTAATAATTTGCGCCACTCCGATTTTTCCGAGTAGCTCGCAAAAACTTTGCATTCTTCCTGTGCTCTCGAGAAACATACGCAGCGTGAACATCCGCAAGGTGCTCCAACTAATCGACCACTCGCCCTTTTCTTCAGCTCCAAATCGACGCGTCGTTAAATTCAAACATCCCGCGAGACGCGGTAGCGCCGTCGGAGGACAAGCCGCTCCGTCTTTTTCAATTTTAAAGGACTTTTGTTCTTCGGTGATCGTTTTACTTTGATCGCTCAAACTTTTTAACAACAATCGCTGCACATTATTAAACGAGCCTGCGTGAGTTTTTAAAACCTCTAGAGGCACCTCCAAAAGTTCGACCGGTAAAGTGGCTTCGGCCGTAAAAAATCGCAAGTCGCCCCACCCAAGAACACTGTGGAAACCAATCATGTTTCCTTTACCAAGTTTGAGCATTTCGATTCGGCTTTGAGATTTTTCGATTGAAAGAGAGACCAGACCCGCTTGGATCACATAGGCCATGTCACCTTTTTCGCCCTCGCGAAAAATGATTTCGCCTTTTTTGAATTTTCGAATTTGACCTTCACGCATTTTTTGATGATATCACTCATGCTAGGCGACCTTGAAAGGCCATAACAACATGAGTCATCCTGAGAATCGATTAAAACGCTATAAATCCTTTGTTCTCGCCCTGATTGTCTACACTTTCTTAATTATTCTCTGGGGAGCTTGGGTCCGTATTTCTGGAAGTGGCGATGGTTGCGGCGATCACTGGCCTTTGTGTCAGGGGCAGATTTTACCTGAGTTCGAACAATACAAAACCCTCATTGAATTCGCTCACCGCCTAAAGTCTGGTCTTTACGGACTTTTGATTATCGGAATGTATTTTTGGGCACGAAAACTGTTTCAAAAGGGCCACACCGGAAGAGCTGTGGCACTAGCTTCTTTGATTTTTACAATCACCGAAGGATTATTGGGTGCCGCTCTCGTAAAATTTTCTCTTGTTGGAACAAATGATTCTCTTGTCCGCGCTTTTTCAATGAGCTTGCATATGATCAATTCTCTTCTTCTGACAGGAAGTTTAACTTTGACTTGGCTCTTTGCGCGAACGGACTCCATGCACTGGCGCCCGGAGAAAGAAAACCTCCGCAAATGGGCTGGTCTTTTGATTTTGTTGATTTTGATAATTGCAACGACGGGAGCGTTCGCTTCTCTCGCCGTTACACTCTTCCCGTCTGAGTCACTTGAGGGAGGGATCATAGCGGACTTCTCTGCAGACTCTCATCCTTTGATTCGTTTGAGAATTTTGCATCCTATTTTGGCTTTGGTGATTGGTTCGAGTCTTGGACTTGTGATTGCTTATTCTCTTTCTTCTGTGGAGGCAGTTGTTAAAAAACGGGCACAAATTTTATTGGGACTCTTGGTGACCGAAATTCTTTTCGGACTTACAACTTTGTTTAGTCTTGCTCCCGTCTGGATGAAGCTCGTCCATTTGCAACTGGCACATTTGGTTTGGATGAGTCTGCTTGCGACGCTAGCAGCGACTTTATTAGCTCCGAAAAAAAACTGAGTTCCTAATGAGAAGAAGTTTTATCATGTGATAGCCCGCCTAAGAACGGCCATCCTGACCGTTGGGACCACTGCCGTTCGGTTAAGACACGACGAAAGACATCCTGTATGAGGACGATCTCGTCCACATACTCCTGGGAACACTGGGTATCGTACCCAGTGTTCCTAGTTGAGGGGCAAACAAAAGGGCGTGTCGTAGAAGTTGGGAGTTAAAGGAAAAGTCTTAGATCAACTCCGACAAAGAGTTCCTTAACCGAGCGGCATTGGCCGTTGTGACTAGCCGTCCGCCAGTCATCGTGACCGCCAGAGCTAAAAAATAAGTTCAACTGTAATCTCAGCGAACCACAAAACCCATACTAGGACTCTTGGGCACGATGCCCAAGAGTACGGAGAGCATGAGAGGCAGAGCCTTTCATCAGGCAGGATGCCTGCTTCCCCGAGCGAAGCAGACTGTTTTACCTATCTCCCATGAAAGCACGCCAAATATCAATTCAGATCAGCTTTCGTTCAATGAGTACGATTACTCTCCTTAGAAAACTGATTCATAAAATTCTCTCCAAACTCCTTACGGGCATACATAATGTTATGATTCCTGCAAACAAGCCTCAGATTTTCAACATTTGACTTACCACCCTTCGCAACTGGAGTTATATGATCAATCTGCAATTGAAACCTTGATCCGCATTTTCTGCCTGTAGCAGAATCTCGATGAGAACACTTCCCTTCTTTCCAAACAGCTCTCTTTACGGATCTTGAGACATATCTAGAATTTTTCGAAACCACCACCGGCGCTTGCGCTTTGCATTCTTTCTCGGGAGGAGTTTGAGGATCTAATTTTTTAAGCGCAAAATCTGCCAGCATATCAATAAGCTCAGAATAAGTTGGGTTTGGATTTTTATGAGATGTAAGACTTTTGATCTTATCAAGCTTCTCCATGAGTGCTTCCTCAAGAACCAATGTCATTTGAGTTTTGTTTTCGCCTATCGCACGTACCTTCTCTTGAACCATAAGAAGTGGTGATTCATTGGCGATTATTTTCTCGGCTTCTCGTTTACTCTTATTCTCCAACGATTTTAAGAGAATTCTTTTTTCCTCTTTTGAATAGGCATTATTGTTTTTTGCCTCTGCTCTAAACAGAGTTTGCGCTTGAGTGACGTTAACTAAATTTAGAGTCCCCTCTTGAATCGATTGCTTGATTTCAGGAACTTCGCGACTTGCTCGCATCGCCGAAACTCTTCGGTAAGCTGCGGACTCGGAATATTTCAGTTCTTTAATGCAGAAATCCATAAGCGAGTCGAAACCAAGCTCGAGATAATACTTTCTTGATTCCATCTCTTCGAGAAGTTCAATCACCTCCACCGTGAGATTTCTCTCGGTTTGAGATTTTGACTTTAATGTTTGCACCATTTCAGAATTTGATAGCTTTCCGTATTTTGACATTTGAGATCTCCTTTTCTCTTCGACTTTTTTGAATCTCCGCAAGAACAGTTCCGTTTCAATTCACAGCGGTCTTTCGCGAAGACAACAGAATGTACCATGAGTTTTTCAAACGAATTTCTAAGCGATAATAAGACCACCTTTCGCTTTGGAAAACTAAAGACTGGAACTCCTGTTTTCTTGAGAGAAACTCGTTCCATAAGACGACAAAAGGATTTTAAAGAGAAGCTGTTGCAATATTTGAAACTCAGTGTTTGCCTTTGCTTTTTTTTGAAAAACATCTGTCAAGCGGTTGCCTCTAGAGTCATAAAAATTGAAAGATAAAAGACATTCTTAGCTAAAAACAGGTTTGTGCTTTTTCGTGAAGTTAGCGAATTTTGGACCATCGGCAACTTTAAAAACATCGGTTTTGGGCAGCTCAAAAAATGTTTCTAATTGTTCCGCCCTTGACGGGCAAAGATATGCAGAATTGGAATCGCTGGAATCGCTGAGAACTAAAAAGTGACAAATATAGTCGCTAATGGATGAGTTCGACAAAAAGCATCTTCCGTTCCTGGTTGAAGGAAAAACACTACAAATAAATTTGTTATGATTTCCCAAATCTCATTAAAGCGATTGCCTCAACGAACTCTTGGCAAGGCACACCACTTGCATATTTGTTCTTCTATAAGGAGGTTCTTATGAAAGAGAATCTAATTGTTATTTTATTGTCTTGCCTGACCTCTACCTCTGTATTTGCGGCACCCGACTGTTCGCCAATAAAGTTTCAGGATGTTATTTCAAAGCAAATTGCTCTTGCCTCAAAAAACTATGTATGGTTTGACGCGTATACGAGCAAAATTGATGGTGGAATTGCACTAGATGATATTAAGGTGGAGCTGGTTCCTAAATCTCAAATTGGCAATGAATTTAATGTTGAAGTAAATGTTGAGGCCAAAACTAAAAATGGAAACACTTTGGTCGGAACTTTGAGACCGGAAGGCAATTCTGGCAGTCTTAATTATAGGTTACCCAGTAAATCAACTGGGTGTGAAATTACTTTTAGTCCATTGCGTGGAGAGCTTAAAGACAGTACCGAAAAATTAGTTTTAAAAGTCTACGTGACAGTTCAACCGGAACTACGAGCACAACGGTAAAAAACGGGCGACTTAAAAAAGCAATTTTTGATATGAGCCTCACTTTTGCAATGTTGAGGTTAAACGCAACTGAAGATTCTGTTTCAATTCACAGCAGTCTTTCGCGAAGACAACGGAATGTACCATGAGTTTTTCAAACGAATTTCTAAGCGATAATAAGACCACCTTTCGCTTTGGAAAACTAAAGACTGGAACTCCTGTTTTCTTGAGAGAAACTCGTTCCATAAGACGACAAAAGGATT
>JBFWYS010000296.1:0-5141 GCA_050186175.1 Pseudobdellovibrionaceae bacterium | reverse complement strand
ACCGAAACAAATGGTCGTTGTAGGCGGTGGAGTTATTGGACTCGAGTTGGGATCAGTTTGGCTGAGACTTGGATCTAAAGTTACGGTCATCGAATTTGCAGATAAACTTTGCGGGGCGATGGATGCGCAAATTACAACTCAATTGCAAAGAAGTCTTACAAAACAAGGCATGGAGTTCATGCTTTCTACTAAAGTCATTGCTTCGAAGATGACTAAAGATGGCGTCGAACTTGAGTATGAATCTTTAAAAGATGGATCAAAAAATAAAATTTCAGCGGACGTAGTTCTTGTTTCGACCGGAAGAAAGCCTTACACAGCAGGACTTGGTCTTGAAAATGTTGGAATCCAAGTCGATAAAGCGGGAAGAGTTCCGGTCGATGCTCATTATCACACTTCAGTCCCGGGAATTTTTGCAATCGGTGATGTGATCGTGGGCCCAATGCTCGCGCACAAAGCAGAAGAAGAGGGCGTAGCAGTCGCAGAAATCATTGCGGGCCAAGCAGGCCACGTCAATTATTTCACAGTCCCAAGCATTGTTTACACATGGCCAGAAGTGGCGAGTGTTGGTTTCACCGAAGAACAAGTGAAGCAAGAGGGAATTCCGGTGAATATCGGAACTTTTCCGTTCACGCCAAACGGAAGAGCAAAGGCATTAGGTTTTACAGAAGGTTTAGTAAAAATCATCGCGCATGCAGAGAGTGATAAAATTCTCGGTGCACACATCGTGGGTCCGCGAGCCTCCGAACTCATCCATGAGGCGGTAGTTGCGATGGAATTCGGCGGCAGCGCCGAAGATCTTGCGAGAAGTTTCCACGGCCATCCGACATTGAATGAAGTGGTTCGTGAGGCTGCGCTTGCAGTTTCAAAACGTGCGCGGCAGATGTGATATCCTTCGCGCTTAACAAAGAAAACTATTTAAACAAAAAAACGCGAACCACCAAACCAATCCAATTTCACAACCGAAAAATCTAACTTTCCCATGACCTTTTCTTGATCCAATCGAGACTAAGGTCCATTGCTGAAATAGAGCATTCGTCCCATCCTAAACGTATAGAAATCTTCTTGATTGCGTAACAATTTCGCAACAATTGTGAAGGTTTTGGTCAAGGATGACGAATGAACCGCCGCTCGTTTCTGCAGAATGCAGGGGCTTTTTCTTCTCTCGCGCTTTTAGGATTTAAAGGTGAAGTTGCTCTTGCGGAAACAGACCGTGCTGGAAAGCTCTCGATTCTTCAGGGATACACGGATGCGACCTCGACAGAATTATCTGTGGTGGTACTCGATAAAAAGTTGAAATACTCACTTCGCGATCCCGTTCTGAATATCAAGATTGCTCCTACAAAAAAATGGAATGTTACTTGGCCCGAGGTTTCGGAGAAATCTGTCGACAAAATGTATTTTACAAACTTGGATGTAAGCCGAACTTATATTTTTGAAGTGCGGAACGCCCAAGGAAAACTAGTCGACAATCGAATTTTAAAAACATTAGATGTGACTCGAAAAGATATCCACGTGGCCTGGATGTCCTGCATGCATGACAGGTACGAATCGGAACAGAAACGGATCTGGGCTTCTGCCAAAGCCGCTCGTCCCGAATTGCTTTTTTTTATCGGCGACAGCATTTATGCCGATTCACTCGTGCAAATGGCGTTAAAAATTGGCGCAAAACCACCACAAATTTGGAAGAGATTTGTGGAGACACGCGAAACTTTAGACTTTTACAAGTTTGATCAGTTGATCCCGGTATTTTCGGTTTGGGATGATCACGATTACGGAAAGAACAATGCGGACTCGACCTACCCTTACAAGTATGACTCTCTTCGTATCTTTGAAACCTTCTTCGCGCGTACTCGGCAAACAGAATTCTACCAAAAGGGACCTGGCTGCTCGATGGTTTACAAAGCTTTTGGACAAAAATTTCTTTTAATCGACAATCGAACTTTTCAAACAGCTCAATGTTTCTGGGGCAATAATCTCAGAGACTGGATTTTTAACGAACTTGAAACTTTCGATGGGCCTACATGGATCATGCAGGGACAACAGTTTTTCGGAGGCTACTGCGAGAAAGGGTCTTTCGAAAGAAATTATCCGGTGCGATTCGGAAAGATTTTAAAAGCAATCAAGGATATAGGAACGCCAGTTTTCTTTGCCTCCGGTGACGTTCATTATTCGGAGGTGATGAAACTTGAAAGAAATTTATTTGGTTATGATTCTTTCGAGATGACCTCTTCTTCTATGCACAGTTATACAAAAGAACCAAAGCCAAACAACCCAAGAAGATTAATGGCTACGGGGCAAAGAAACTTTATTGGATCGAGAATGACTCTGACAGATTCGGGACTCGATTTCAGCACCTACGTGCGTGGTGAAAATTCGGTCCTTTGGAAAAAAGAAACTAGCATTGAGCTGTATTAGCTAGGGCTGTAATTTGGCAAAAAGAGCCGTTTTTTCCCGGCTCTTTTGAGAACTTAAATCTCAAGTAAAATACGTTCTGGATCTTCAAGGCACTCTTTAACTCGCACCAAAAAACTCACGGCTTCTTTTCCGTCGACCATTCTGTGATCGTAAGAAAGAGCGATATACATCATCGGACGGACTTCGACTTTTTTGTCGATTACAACCGCACGGTCCTCGATTTTGTGCATTCCGAGAATTCCGCTTTGCGGTGGATTCAAGATTGGAGTCGACATCAAGGAGCCGTAAACACCGCCATTCGAGATTGTGAAAGTTCCGCCTGACAAATCGTCAGCCGTAATTTTTCCGTCTCTTGCTTTTCCGGCGTAATGCTTAATTGCAAGTTCGATCTCAGCGATCGAAAGCTGATCAGCATCTTTGATCACCGGAACGATCAAACCTTTTTCGGTGCCTACCGCCACACCGATGTTGTAGTAGAGGTGTTGAACAATATCCGTCTTATCGATCGATGCATTTACCAACGGCCAATCACGAAGTCCTTCGATCACGGCTTTTACAAAGAAGCCCATAAAGCCAAGATTTACGCCATATTTTTCTTTGTACTTATCTTTGTAGCGGGTACGAAGATCCATCAATTTAGACATATCAATTTCATTGAAAGTCGTGAGGATCGCAGCTGTGTGCTGCGCTTGTACCAATCGCTCTGCAATTTTTTTGCGAATTGTGGTCATCGGAGTGCGAGTCACTTGCCCTTGTTTGCCACTTGATCTTTGAGGCAATGCCACCGGCACTTCTTTTGCTTTTTGCGGAGTCGGAGCGGCGCTAGGTGCGCCTCCAGCTGGAGCTTTCATCACGTCTTCTTTTGTAAGGCGTCCTCCTTTACCGGTACCTGTGACTGTTGTGGGGTCAATATTTTTCTCAGTCACAGTTTTTTGAACTGCAGGAGAAAGAACCGCACGTAAGTCTGGATGAGCAAGTCCGCCCTGAGACCCCATTTGTGGAGGCGGAGCTGACTGAGTTTGTGTTGATGGCGGAGGCGCTGTTGGCTTTGGATATGGAGCTGCGGTTCCTGCGGAGGCTTTGGCGGTTGTATCAATAGTCGCAACTGTGCTGCCCACGGGAATTGTTTTTCCTTTTGGAACTAGTATTTCTAAAACCCCAGCCTGTTCGGCAACCACTTCTAAGCTTGCTTTATCTGTTTCAACCAAAAGCAAAGGATCATTTTGATTAACATAGTCGCCGGATTTTTTCATCCAGTCGCCAATGGTTGCTTCTGTAACGGATTCTCCGGCTGTTGGGAGTTTTACTTCAAATTTCATATTCTGTATTCCTTCGCTGACTAGATATTAAAAACACCGTTAATAATTTCAGTTTGTTCTTTTTTATGTTTGTACTCGGATCCGGTGGCTGGGCTCGCTCTTTCGTCGCGTCCTACGTACTGAATCTCGAGGTCTTTTAACTTCATCTTCTTAAACAATTCTTTGAAATCAAAATACACTCGCCCCCAAGAACCATTATTCTGCGGTTCTTCTTGAGTCCAAACAAAATTCTTCATTTTTGGATAAAGCTTCAAAACTTCTTCTACTTTATGCGCTGGGAACGGATAGATCTGCTCAAGTCGTACAAGAGCCGTCCGATCCGCCTTAGCTCCGAGTTTTTCTTTTTCTTCAAGAAGCTCGTAAAAAAGTTTTCCCGAAACGAAAACAACAGTTTCAACCTTTTTAGGATCTTTAACGGTTGGATCGTTGATCACCTCTTGGAAAGTTCCGTTGGCGAGATCTTCAAGAGAAGAAACTGCACGCGGATGACGAAGAAGAGATTTTGGCGACATGATGATAAGAGGTTTTCTAAATTCTCTCTTTATTTGTCGACGGAGAGCATGGTAAATCTGAGCGGGCGTCGTTAAGTTTGCAACCTGCATATTGTATTGAGCGCAGAGTTGCAAAAATCTTTCGAGACGAGCGCTCGAGTGCTCAGGGCCTTGGCCCTCGTAACCGTGAGGTAACAAGAGAACAAGTCCGTTCATCTGTTGCCACTTTGATTCGCCAGCAGCTAAGAACTGATCGATAATAATCTGCGCTCCATTGCCAAAGTCGCCAAACTGGGCTTCCCAAAGAGTTAAGAACGTTGGGTCTGAAATCGAGTTTCCATATTCAAAACCGAGAACTCCATACTCAGACAAAACGCTATCGTAAACGCAGAACTCAACTTTATCTGGGTCAATCTGATCAAGAGCGGCAAAAGGCTCACCTGTTTTTTGATCATAAAGAGCCGAGTGACGGTGAGTGAATGTTCCACGAACACAGTCTTGTCCCGTGAGGCGAATTGATGTTCCTTCTTTTAAGAGTGAACCATAAGCGAGAAGTTCACCAGTTCCCCAATCTAGAGGTTGTTCGCCTTTTGCCATCCGAGCCCGATTACCAAGAAGGCCTCTTTCGCCTGCTAGTTTTGCGTTTGGAGTAAAGCCCGCCGGAACTTCAGATAAGAGTTTGCAAATGTCCTTGAGGATTTTGATATCGATTTTTGTATTTGTATCCTTAGTAAAATCTTCAGAAGTTGCGCGTCTTAAACCTTTCCAAAAGCCATCAAATTTGAAAGTTTTCACTTTTGGAGGATTAGCTCGAGTGTCATCCAAGACCTTTTGTAGATTACTGATTTTTTCATTGTAGAAATCGTCGTAGTATTTTTGATCGATGACCGTTTCCCGTATTAACTGTTTTCCATAG